>NZ_JBBPHP010000037.1:0-72376 GCF_038039535.1 Catalinimonas locisalis
CAAGTTACCCACATTTCCACAACTCAACAACAACTGATTCTTCTAAGAATATTCATATGTAACAAACCTAAAGGTATCCACGCCGGGCGGCTATTTCCTATATACAAACTTTAATATAAGCTTATTTCCTATACTTTAAAGGGATAATTTATAAAAATAATAAGTTTGCAATATATCCATTTTAAACGCTTACAAACTTTTGCGAACCACTATTCCTACCAACTCTCATTTCGTTTTGGGAAGGGGATTTGTGAAAGAAGCTTTCTGAATTGACTCATGCCTTAATTTAATTCTTTTGAACTGCTATGCTAGCATTCAAAAATGCTGTTTCACACATTACTAAGCTCATAAAGTTCATAAACACGCCTCCCTACCCTTTTTCCATTGCTTCCCCTACCCCAAAAATAGTCTTTTTACTCCTCCTCAGAGTTACCTGTAAGCGGCCGCCGGAGTGGCGACTCCCGGAGTGGCGACTCCCGGAGTGGCGACTCCCGATGCGGGAACTCTGAGTTCTTCAACAATATTCAGTGTCCTCTGACGACAATTCCATTGGGGGTGGCACTGAGGGTGATTAAAGTATATATTTTTAGTCTTCATATCATCACTGATAGGTTGCAAGGTCCATGCTTATGTTGGCGGTAACGGTCTCTGGTATGAAATGTGGGCGATTAAATTACTTAAGTTTCTGCCCATGAAAAAGCTTATTAAGTGACGACAACTAACGGAAAACACTTTCTGCGCTTTGTTTTATAATCATTGTTGATTGTAGTGGAATTTATTTTTAGTCCCATATATCTGGGCGATTAATTTTCATTGTTCTTATATACGAAAGGAATTGCCCTGCGTGAACAGCTTCGTGGTATCCAATCCGTAATAAATATTTTCCAAGAATTTTCTTTTCTCCATTTCCGGGATGAATAATTATTGTTTCGTTTAATTCTGTATCTGAAAATTGACGAATACTTTCTAAAAATGTATTTCTATAGGGTTCGGCAAATTTAAGTTCGTCAGCAATGCTAATGAATGGACGATTTTCCCAAGGCGTTTTATAATTTGTCATACTTCGGTTATTAATTATCATATCCCATCCGTAATCGGCTTCTAATACATGCCTAATCATTTCTATGGCAGTCATTGCTTTTTCGTCAGGTTTCCAATTGTAATTGCTTTTAGGAAGTCCATTCCAAAGTTTTATGCTTCTTCTCCTTATTTCTGTTAAATTTAAAATTATGAGTTCAGATAGGGTCATTTTCTTTTTTTCAAGAATGTCGTTTAACAATACAACCAACATCCGAATAAACATAATTACATGGACAACTTGTATATATTTCCTTTACCTATTAACTTGGCTTTAGCTCTTACTCATCCTCAGCCTTAGCTACAGGCGGCCGCTCGAGTGGCAACTCCATTGCGGCAATTCCATTGGGGCAACTCCGTTATGGGAGACACTAAGGGTGGTTAATTAGTATCACGGTTTGGTTTTGCTTACAAAGTATAGTTTTATCCGAATACCACTGAACCCCGGGCTGTTTCATAACACATGTCAACCATAGGCCTCTTAATCTAGTATATCGCTTACACTGTTATTTCCTCTAATTATGATCTTTTGTTCTCTTTCTTCAGTCTCTAAATCAATATTTATAATTTGAAGAGAATCAAACCTATCAGATAAGTATTCAACATCTGAAATCTTATCCACTGTCACATAAATAAAATATGAATCATCAATCTTGATTGAGCTTGTATCATTGATGAGCTTTCCATTAATTTTAAAAGCAATATCCTTATCTTGTGCTGAATCTATATATTGACTTATAATCTCGCTTAATCTTAAAAAATCAAATTCATTGTTTTTAGTGTAAATGAAAACCTCTCCGGATCTTGACTGTTTTGATACGGAAATTGAATCAATACTTGAAGGGTTGATATAAACTTTTTTCCAATCAACTTTCTGATTATTTAAAAAGTAGTTGGGAGTATTACGCTCTTGTCCGCAAGCACTAAATCCGTTAATAATGACAAAAAACACCAATATCAGTTTATTCATGGGTATTCCTTTTGATTTATGTGATAGGTTCAGATCATTGATTATGGCCAACGGCCACCATAACCGCTGGCGAGGGTATTACCCGAAGCATAGAGGCTATGGCTTGTTGTGCGTTCGTTGAATTTATTTTTACCAACATTGTAACTCTTTTGTACTGTCTAACCTTGATAGTCTGGCATTGGTAGTAGTAGGAATCACATCTATTCTTTTGAACTCTTCAAAGCTATAGGGTATGCCTTTTACTTTAAATATCTTTTTTACAATAGCTTCTCTGCTGGGTGCATTGAAATAAGACTCTGTATGCGACAACATTATGCTGGTTTCTTCCGGACGCCATACTCCCTCACTAAGATATAAACCACCTTCATGGGCGCCTACAGTTTCATATCCATTTTCCCCAATGAAGTGTGACCATTTAATTTGTTCTAAATCAGGCTTTAGATCTACATTCGGACTTCTACTAACTAATTCATCAAGATTTCTTGAACCGATATAATACTCCGCTCTACTTGGACTGATGTACTCATCAGCGAGATTGGCAAAGGTATGACCTACTTCGTGTACAGCCATTTTTTCTTTCATTCTTCTACATGTGACTGCAATACCATAGGCCGCAATTCCCATTTCCCTATAATCATTGGCCAATACAATGATGATATCTCTTTGAGAATCGTAGTTAACAGCTTTGTGAGCATAGCGAAAACATGCATCAGGATCTTGAATAGTCAAGCGATCAGTTGCAAGACTTATTTCAATACCAAAAGCCGTTTGCCTGGGGAAAGACTTCTGCCTGATAAATTCATCTTTAGATTCAGCAAAAACAATATAAGCATTAAAATACTCCTGGTGAGTGGAAAAGGGCGGCACTGTAAAAAGATGTTCTATGATACTCCTCCCGGATTTTTCATAACTACCTCCCTTAGTTAAGTCTTTCTCGATAAATCCATCACCTAAAAAAATGACATTGATTCCCTTTGGGTCATTCTCAAAAAGCGTCAGTACCTCACCATTTTGGTAAAGTTCCGGTTGTTCACCAACATCTTCAGCTTCCTCACAACCTAGAATTGCGAGGACAATGAAAAATAGAATAATTTTTTTTTTCATTTAATAATGTATTTTTTTGGCTTATATGACGGCAACTGCAGGCGCTAGCGAGGGCATCGCCAGAAGCATAGCGCTTGCAGAGTGTTACAGCGCGTTTTCACTTTTTGGGTTTAAAATTTTAATCACTAGCTTAATCAAATTGCTACATCAAAATAGCTTTTCCTAATCTTATCTCATCAATTCCAGTAGTAAACTTGTATACGCACTATTGGTGCAATGAATAAACGGTCATCATCTACGTCACTGGTAAAACCTTTTCTCCAAAGTAGTGGTGCCGCTCCCAGGTCTGCACTTAAGCCCCAGTGTTTAGGTAAATCTATGGATATACCTAACGCAAAGTTGAGAAAGAGAAAACTATAAGAATTGCCGGTGTTAAAAGAGTCAGTATTGCCATTATATGTGTAATGCTGATCTTTACGATAGGTAAGACCAGTTCGGAAATAAAAAGGAGTTACATTATCATTGCCGTCTTTGAAAAAATATATATGATCTAATGAAAATGCGGTATGGTGGAGTTTGCTATTGATTCCTCGCCAAGGGAACAAAAGCCAATGATTAAAATCACGAACTATCCCAAATGAAGAACTCAAACGACCGCTGGGATATAGTTGATAAGCCCCTCCTACATGAAAAGTTTCCGCAGCACCTCCTCCGACGAAAAAGCTATATCTTTGCTGCTGTGCATGTCCCTCAATTATGAAAAACAGAATAGCCAAAATCGAAATTGCGATATGCTTCTTCATGTTTTGATCTTGGTTTTTCATTTTTTATGCGCTGTAACAACAGGATAGCGCAAATATCCACGCCGGGCGGCTATTTCCTATATACAAACTTCAATATAAGCTTATTTCCTATGCTTTAATTGGATAATTTATAAAAATAATAAGTTTACAACATATCCATTTATAAACATTTACAATCGTTTTTAAACTACTATTCCTGCCACCTCTCATTTCGTTTCGGGAAGGGAATTTGTGAAAGAAGCTTTCTGATTAACTTATGCCTTAATTTCATACTTTTCAACTGCCAGGCTGGCATTCAAAAATGCTGTTTCACACATTATTAAGCTCATAAAGTTCATAAACACGTCTCCCTACCCTTTTTCCATTGCTTCCCCTACCCCAAAAAACCGCTTTTCGCAAGTCCGTTTGCCGTTATGACGAATAGATGAACGCTTATTTATAGTTTGTAGAATCGTTCGGAACATAGATAAGGGCTTATCTATACTTTATCTGACCGTTCAACTAATAAATCAAGGGTGATCTATACTTTATTTCACGCGACAACTTATAGATAAGCAGTGATATGCTAATTATTCGGTCGTTCATGTAATAGATAAACGTTGATCTGAATGTTTTCCACCAGTACATGTAATAGATCACCATTCATCTGTTATTTTTCTGCTCGTTCATGTAATATATCACTGCTGATCTGTCAATGGTCCGATGCGATGAAGCCTGTTTTTATCGCGTAAGCCCATGATGTAAGAAAGCAAAGAGCGTAAAGAAGCAAAGTTATTTTATTTATATTATTTATTATTTTAATTATAATTAACCAGCTAACTTTATCTTGTTGAGCGGTCGTTCAATGCTGCGCTGGCGCGGGCCAAAAGCTCTTAAGTATATTTTAATAGCCCTTATGCCCGCATACGAAACCAAAACAGCTTTATCAAACGAATACAACTTCTTATGACAAGCAATAAGAAAGAGTACAAAAAAGGCTGGGTGAAAAATTCGCTGAGTGCTGCCCGCCAGCATACTGACATTCAAACTAGTATGCTCAACTTTGGCTATGATGATGTCAAGCTGGGGTTTGCCGACAATCTGCTGGTGGAGGTGGAAAAGTGGGATGCACTTTACTCGGAGCACTTGGGCGGACAGAAAAAGGCTACCCAGGATATCAAAGAGGCCCGGCAGGAGGTAAATTCCCGCTACAAAAAGCACCTGAAAATCGCCAGGGTGGCTTTGGAGTCTCGCAAAGACCTTTGGGACCTGCTCAGAATGGAAGGTCGCCGCAAAGTATCTCTACCCGAATGGCTGGGACAGGTAAAAGCCTTTTATTATCACTATGACAGGGCGGCCGACATCCTCAAGAAATTCAATATCACACGGAGTGAGGTAGACCAGACCATCGCCATGATAGAGGCCATTGAGGACTATAGGGTGCAGCAGGCGATGAGCCGCTCTCATGCGCAGGAAGCTACACAAAGACGTGATCAGTTCTCCCGTGAGCTGGACCGGTGGATGAGTGAGTTTATGTACGTCGCCAAGCTTGCCCTTAAGGCCCATCCGCAGTACCTGGAAGCTCTGGGTAAAACGGTGAAGTAGCTAAAAGAGCTCTGCCACCCTGAACAAACCTGACCTGACGACAGGCGGTAGCCAAATGTCAGGATCTCAGGGTGGCAGCGCTTTTCTTTCCAATGCAGTTGGTCAGCATTATTTGTCATCTCCTGCGCTAAGAAGAACCAGAAAGGCAGAAAAAGTCCTGAGAGACACAGGACCTGGAGACAAGTTTCTACTACACCAGCGTAAGCGTCCCGCTTGTGCGTAACAATATGGACCTGCTAAACCAGCGCATGCGTCCTGCTTGTGCGCCAAAATATGCACTATCTTTCGTTCAACATAAATTATGAGACAGCCATCTGCTGGAGCAGACACTACTCGATAAATACAGCAGGCTTTTCAGTTTTCTTGTAAGCCTGTAACATTTCATGATTGACAAGATCCCTCCGGCAGTCGCCACTGCGGGATGACTCAAACCAGCGCAAGCGTCCCGCTTGTGCGTACCCAAATGCACAACACCCCTGTGCTAAAAAGAATCATTCAGGGAGCTACTACTTAATCAATACAGCAGTCTTTCCAGATTTTTTATAAGCTTGAAGAGCCTTTTCTGCCTGTACCATATGGCGGCGATTATGGTAGATGACTACTCTAAAGGTATCGCCCAGTCTTAGCCTGATCCATTTTGAAATACTGATACCCGTTTTGGTACGACTCAGGCTTACTTTCCTGCTCTGGTCCAGTAATTCCAGGGTTTGCTTCTGCTGATCAATGAAGCGATCCAGCACTGACCTATCCAGTTTACTGTCCAGGGGATTTTTATCCTGGAAAGTCTTCATCTTATTCAGTTTTTCTCTGGGCAACATCGTCTTGGCAAAATAATTACCCAGCAAGCCGCTTTTAAAAACCTCTTCCGCAGGATACCTGCTCCGACTGATCTGCTTTTCTATTTCCGGCAGATAATAATCACCGTACAGATTGAGATGTTCTATGCACTCCAGCACATTCCACTGCTGCTCTGAAGCTTTCCACCTCAAAGCATCAAGAGGCATTTGTTTCAAGGCTTCCGCATCATTCAGATGTTGATGTGTCCATGCGATAAGTTCGCCGCGCAATTGTTCTGATTTCATTTTCATGGGTTAATGTTTTTTGTTCAAAGCTTAATGTATACCAAAGGTCAGCATCTGATTAGTTAAAAACATTGATTGAAATCAAGACTTTTTAAGTCGCGACAAAGTTTCGGGCGTCATCCGGAGGTAGGAAGCGATGTATTTGTGCGGTATTTCCTGAAAGAGCTGCGGGCTGCGTTTCAACACGCGCTGGTAACGTTCCTGCGGACTGGAAGTCAGTATATCTCTTTCCCGCTCCATCTGCTGATACACCATTTGCTCCATGATGGTATGCCAGAGATGAAGGTTTTCTGCTGAGCTGTTGACCAGTTCCATAAAAGCAGCCTTGCTGATAACCAGCAGCTCAGTCTGCTTTAAGGCCTGTATATAGAGTTCAGAAGCTTGCTCAGTGATGAACGAATCCAGGGCAGCGATAAAATTACCCTGATAGCCAAAGCGAATGGTATGTTCCTCATAAGCATCAATGACAAAGATCCGCAGGCTTCCACCTTGCACGTAATAAAGCCTGGTATCAACACTTCCCTTTACCTTGAGGTATTCATTTCGCTTCAGGCAAAGCTCTTTCTCCCACAACTGAGCTGTATTGATTTTATCAACGATTGCATGGATAGGGTTCATTGATTCTATAACATTGATCAGTTCTTTTTCAAGCTATCCAGCGCTTCATTGACCTGTTCAAAGGTGAATAGTGATAATACCTGCTTCATTTTACCAACGATCTGCTCATTGCAAAGATTGCCCAGACTACCTTCATGTGTGTGTTTCAATTCTTTCATCGGCCGATAAGTGCCATCGGCAATCTGGGCACCTACCTTTTTGTAAGCATCCCGGAAAGGTACACCATTCAGCACTTCCTGATTAACCGCCTCTACCGAAAAAAGATATTTGTACTTCTCATCCTCCATAATCTGCGTATTGACCTGCACATGATTGAGCATGTACTCGCTGATACTCAGGCAGTCTTTCAGGTCTTCAAAAGCAGGTAGAAAGCTTTCTTTCACCAATTGCAGATCACGATGATAGCCGGAAGTGAGGTTGGTAATGATGAGCGTAATCTCATTGGGCAAAGCCTGTAGTTTATTGGCCTTGGCACGCATCAGTTCAAACACATCGGGGTTCTTTTTATGCGGCATGATGGATGATCCGGTAGTCAGATGATCAGGCAGGGTGATGAAGCCAAAGTTCTGGCTCATATACAGGCATACATCAGCGGCCATCTTCCCTAGAGTCGCTGCCAGTGAAGCCAAAGCAAAGCTTACTGTCTTTTCTACCTTTCCCCTACCCATCTGCGCATAAACGACATTGTAACTCATGCTTTCAAAACCCAGCAATTGGGTAGTCATGCTGCGGTCCAGCGGAAAAGAACTGCCATAACCGGCAGCTGAACCCAAAGGATTCTGGTTAGAGACTTTGTAAGCGGCCTGCAATACTGTCAGATCATCCACCAGACTTTCGGCATAGGCACCAAACCATAAGCCAAAAGAGGAAGGCATAGCCACCTGGGTATGGGTATAGCCGGGAAGCAGCACATCCTTATGCTTTTCGGAAAGCCGGATGAGGGTGTTAAATAGTTTATTGGCTAGTTGTACCAGCGTTTCTATTTCATGACGAATATACAACCGTAAATCCAGCAGCACCTGGTCATTGCGGGAGCGACCGCTATGCACTTTCTTACCAACATCGCCCAGTTTACGGGTCAGCATCAATTCTACCTGAGAGTGAACATCTTCAATTCCCTCTTCTATCTCAAATTCACCTTTCTCTACCTCTGCATAAATGTCTTTCAGGCCTTGCAGCAACTGCTTAAGCTCTTCTTCTTCCAGCAATCCAATTTTGTGCAACATACGGCTGTGGGCCATAGAGCCTAAAATGTCAAATGGTGCCAGCCATACGTCCAGTTCCCGGTCTTTGCCGATGGTAAATGTTTCTATACGTTTGTCAATGGAAAAACCTTTGTCCCAGATTTTCACGATGCGCTAAATTTATAAGGTTAGTTCTTCTAATAATGCTAAATAAATACGGATGCCCTCTCTGATCTCTTCCGTAAGAATAAATTCGTCGGCCGTATGCGAGCGTTCGGATAAGCCCGGCCCTATTTTGAGGCTGGGAAAACCACTCATCAATGCCTGATCGGATAAAGTGGGTGAACCATAAGCATTCAGCCCTAACTGCTTACCCTTTTGCACGATGGGATGCTCCATTGGAATACCGGAAGCATTGAGGCGAAACGAACGAGGCGTAAGCACTGACTTCACTTCCTTTTGTAAAATCTCATACACCTGCTGATTGGAATACTGCTCATGCGTACGCACATCCACCACAAAGGTACAGGCATCCGGCACCACATTATGCTGCGTCCCGGCCTGGATTTGAGTCACTGAAATATGTATTTCACCCAGTGTTTCAGACTTAAGGGGAAACTGAAAGTCTTTGAGTAACTGAATATCTTCCAGGGCGATGTAAATAGCATTGACTCCCTCATTACGAGCGGCATGACCGGACTTGCCTTTGGCTTCGCCATCTATTACCATCAAGCCTTTCTCAGCCACGGCCATTTGCATACCCGTAGGTTCACCTACTATCGCCAAATCTATTTTTCCCAGTTCAGGCAATAATGCTGCAATTCCTTGTTTGCCAGAGATTTCTTCCTCAGCGCTGGCGGCAAAGATTAGGTTATAGGTTCTATCGCTTAAATCATTCAACTCTAGGAAAGTGTGTAACAGACAGACGAGCGCGCCGCCGGCATCATTGCTACCCAGGCCGTAGAGCTTACCATCCTCAATATCAGCAGCATAAGGATTACGGCTGTACGTAGAAGCTGGCTTTACTGTATCATGATGAGAGTTGAGTAAAATAGTAGGTTTCTGATCATCAAAATCCCTGGATTTCACCCATACATTGTTCATCAGACGGTTTACAAACAATCCCTGCTTTTCCAGATAATCTGCCAATATATCAGCGGTCTGATCTTCATCTTTACTCAGGGAAGTAGTCGCAATCAGTTTTTGCAGCAAATTAATAGCCTGCTCAGCAAGTATATCCAGTCTTGAGGTATCTACTTCAGGCATAGGGTTGTTCCTTCAAAACTTTCACCACCTACATGCTGTAATCCTTCGTAATGCATGATGCATACTTTTTCTACTCCAGCATGCAGAGTTTTAAAAGCATTTTCCAGCTTGGGAATCATTCCTTCTACCACTATGCCATCCGATTTGAGCTGGGTAAATTCTTCGGCAGTAATTCTTTCAATCAGGCTCGTATCATCCTCAGGATCAACCATTACGCCTTTCTTTTCAAAGCAATAGTATAACTCCACTGTTTTGTGCTTCGCCAATCCCTTAGCAACACTTGCCGCAATGTGATCGGCATTGGTATTGAGCATCTGACCTTGTCCATCGTGGGTAAGGGGGGCCATTACCGGAACTATCCCCTGTTCCAATAATCCTATGATGCCGAGAGCATTGACCTCATCAATATCTCCTACCAAACCATAATCCACAGGATTGGGAGCACGTTTGTGGGCTTTCATGGCATTCATGTCTGCTCCAGTGAGGCCTAGTGCATTACAGTTTTCAGCCTGTAGCAAAGCGGTTATCTTTTTATTCAGTCCACCATAGACCATGAGCACAATTTCCAGCATGGCTTCGTCGGTCACCCGACGGCCTTCTACCATTTTGGTCTCAATGCCCATCTTTTCGGCCAAAGTAGTAGCTGATCTTCCTCCGCCATGCACCAGTATTTTGGGTTGAGGTAGGGAAGCGAAGTCTTTCAGAAAGCTTTTAAGCAGTTCGGGCTGCTCAATCACCCTTCCTCCTATCTTGAATATTTTGATGTTTTCCACGACTACAGATTTAGGATTGCAAAATACTTTTGATCACGGCCTGGGCGGCTACTACACGATTGGCGGCCTGCTGAATGACGATGGATTGTTCGCTGTCTATTACTTCATCGGCTACGATTACATTCCGACGTACCGGCAGACAGTGCATGAATTTGGCCTGATTGGTCAGTTTCATTTTGTCAGCAGTCACCATCCACTGATCTCCTTTTTCTAATATCTCGCCGTAGCTTTGGTATGATGACCAGTTCTTGGTATAGATAAAGTCTGCGCCTTCAAATGCTTTTCGCTGATTATACTCTACTTTAACTCCCTGGGTAAACTGTTCATCCAATTCATAGCCCTGGGGATGAGTAACGGTAATATCCTGACCGGAAGCCAGCATCCACTCCAGAAATGAATTGGCCACCGCCTGCGGCAAAGCCTTGGGATGAGGTGCCCAGGTGAGCACAATTTTAGGCTTTTCTACTGTTTTGTGTTCTTCAATGGTAATCAGGTCGGTGAGGGATTGCAGCGGATGCCTTACCGGAGATTCCAGGCTGATCACGGGCACACCTGCATATTTTTGAAACTGCTTGATGACCAGTTCGGCATAATCTTCGGTTCTGTTTTGTAAATGTGCAAAGGCACGGATGCCGATGATATCATAGTACTGTCCGATCACAGCAGCCGCTTCTTTGACATGCTCCGGCTTATCCACATTCATGATGGTACCATCCTGAAACTCAAGATTCCACCCCCCCTGATTCATATCAAAAACCACAGTATCCAGACCAAGATTCATGGCCGCCCTCTGCGTACTGAGGCGAGTTCGGAGGCTGGGATTTAAAAAGATCAGGCACATGGCCTTGTTGGTGGAAAGATTTTTATCCGTAAAAGGAGAAGACTTTACATGAGCAGCAGTCTCAAGCAAAGTTTTTAGGTCAGGAACATCTTTTACAGAGGTAAAATGCTTCATAGGTATAGGTAATCTTAATAAAAAATCAAATCATCAATGATTTGCAAATACGTAGTTTTATTCAATCAACATCAAAGTTAAAGCTTCTTGTTGAACCTTTCCCAAAAAAACGGATAAAAAGGAAGAGACTTTATTTATGGAAGCTTAAATTTCCAGAAAAGATTTAACAACCACACATCTTTATGTTCAAGCCCATTTTTATCACGCTTAGTCTGTTCTTTTTTCATGCGTTTACTTTTGCACAAGCCAATATTCAAATAGGAGCAGCCCAATTGGATGCCTATCTGCCCCTGATCGGCTCAAAGAAGGTAGGCATGGTGGTTAACCAAACTACTACTGTAGGGGAAACACATCTGGTAGATACTTTACTGAGCAGAGGGGTAAATATCGCTGCCATTTACGCACCTGAGCATGGCTACCGGGGAACTACTGAAAGAGGAAAAACTGTTGATAATCAGGTAGATGAAGCTACTGGTATTACAATTCATTCCATTTACGGAAGCAAAAAGAAACCTTCTCCTGAAATTCTGAAAGACATAGACATCATGATCTTTGACATGCAGGATGTCGGGGCCCGTTTTTTTACTTATATCTCCTCTATGCATTACATCATGGAAGCCTGTGCCGAGAATAATATTTCTCTGTTGATTCTGGACCGTCCCAATCCACTGGGCCACTATGTTGATGGGCCCGTCCTGGATACAAGGTTCAGCTCGTTTATCGGCATGCACCCTATTCCCATTGTACATGGCATGACAATAGGTGAATATGCCCGGATGGTTAATGGAGAAGGTTGGCTCAAAAATGGTGTGAAGTGTGAACTGGAAATAATTAAAGTCAAAAACTACAGCCATCAAACGCATTATCAATTAGCCATACCGCCCTCTCCCAATGTACCGGATATGAAATCCATTTACCTATATCCCAGCATCTGTCTGTTTGAAGGTACAAAAGTGAGTGAAGGGAGAGGGACAATGAAGCCTTTTCAGCAATTCGGAACGCCTGATTATACTCCACAGCAAAATGCTTTTGTCCCAAAGCCTATCCCCAGCATGAGTTCTGAGCCTAAGTTTGAAGGAAAAACCTGTTATGGCTATGATTTATCCAGCCTCTCTTTGGAAGAACTTCAGCAAATTGATCGCATTGATTTATCTTATTTGCTGGAATTTTACCAGAAAGAAAAAGACAAGGAACATTTCTTTGAGCAATCATTTAATCTGCTGGCAGGATCAGAACAGTTGAAAAAGCAGATCATTGCAGGAAAAAGCGAAGAAGAGATCAGGGCAAGCTGGCAGCCTGCGCTTGAACAGTTCAAGCAAATGAGAAAAAAGTATCTGCTTTATGAAGAATAAATGATATGGATGGTGATAAGTACTACCGTCAATATATATTGATTTTAAGAAGTATGCGTATTATATTTCACCATTCCTGACTTCTTACCTACACTATCAACTAAGATGTATTACCCTCGACGTGCCTTTCTCAAAAAAGCAGGAAGCCTGAGTGCTTTTGCCGCTACTCTTCCACTTGCCAAAGTCCATCAAAATTTAAAGGGCTATGTAGCATCCGTAAGACATAAGTCTGCTATGGATGTGGCACAAGACGAAGCATTTTGGGATGAAGTACGAAAAACGTACAAAGTATCTGATGATTTTATCAATCTGGAAAACGGATATTACAGTATGGTTGCCGAGCCAGTCATCAATGCGCAGGAAGAGCATATTCGAATGATCAACCAGATTCCTTCCTACTATATGCGGAAACAGCAGTGGGATGATCATAAGCAGGTTAAACAAGCCATGGCTGATTTTGTAGGCGTAAGCCCTGAGGAGATTGTCATCTGCCGCAATACGACTGAGGCACTGGATACCGTGATACTGGGATTGAAAATGAATGCAGGGGATGAAGCCATCATGTGCGATCAGGATTATGGCAGTATGTTGGCAGCATTCAAACAGAGAGCCAGGCGAGATGGGATAGTGAATAAAGTCATCTCCTTACCCCTGCATCCCAAAAATGATCAGGAAATTGTGGATGCTTATGAGCAAGCCATTACGCCTAACACCAAAATCATACTGGTGACGCACCTGATCAACATCACAGGACAGGTGCTTCCGGTTAGAACAATTGCTGAAATGGCGCATGGCAAAAACGTTGAGGTCATTTCTGACTCCGCACATGCTGTGGGTCATCTTGATTTCAAAATCCACGAGCTGGGCTGTGATTATCTGGGTAGCAGTCTGCACAAATGGATAGGTGCTCCATTGGGTTCCGGACTTTTGTATGTGCGTAAAGACAAAATTGAAAAGGTATGGCCTCTCTTTGGAGATGATACTTATGCAGATGATGATATCCGAAAATTTGAACACATTGGCACACATCCCTGCTCCACAGATCTGGCCATTATTGATGCGCTCAACTTCCAGAAAACCATCGGGATTGCACGTAAGGAAGCCCGACTGAAATATTTGAAAAAATACTGGGTAGATCAGGTAAAAGGCCTGCCCAAAATTGTGATCAATACTCCTTTTGAAGAGGCACGCTCATCTGGTATTGCCAATGTAGGTGTTGAAGGTATTCCACCCGCTGAATTAGCTGACAAGTTATTTGAGGACTTTAACATCTTCACAGTGGCTATTGATACTGAAGCTGTAAAGGGTACAAGGGTAACCCCACATTTGTACACCAGCCTGAATGAGCTAGATCAGTTGGTTAGCGCGCTTAAAAAACTGAGTGCTTAATTCTTACTTAAAAAAGATAAATTTTCTAAGGCTATCAAAGTTTTGCTTAGTACTTTTACCGCATGAAATGGATTAAAATCATCACCCTCGTAATACTTACTGCTTCTCTGCAACATTGCATGATGGATGGTAGCAAGGAAAGTGCAACCATTGAAGAAAGTCAGGAAATGCAAAAGTCAATTTTGATTTACGGAAGCGATGAATGCAGTCACTGTGTAAACATTAAGAAGAAACTTGATTCTGCCGGATACACTTACACTTTTTATGATGTAGACAAAGACCAAAGCTATGCAGATCAAATGCTTCTCAAATTACAGCAAGTTGGGTTTAGGGGCAACATCAGCCTACCAGTAGTAGTACTTGAAGATGACATCAAAGTAGGGGCTACTTTTGAACAGGTAGAAAATTCTTTATAAGTTACTATTTCCTTCAAGCAAAGGATAATAGCGTTCTTTCAGTATTTTAATGTGGTGGAGTACATGTCCAACTATGGTAAATCCCAGTGCACCCACTGTGGTTTTCCGACCAAAGCAAACACCTTCTCGCTTCAGCATTTCCTGATTAAAGCTTTTATATAGAAAAATAGTAGACTGTCGCACTACTGAAAATTCATACAGCAACTCATCTACCGATCTTTCATTAGCATTAGTATTTGCTGCGAAAAGACGCTGATCCATACCAGCAAGTTCAGTATGATCATTTCTGGCAAAACGGAGGGCACGGTAAGCGAACACCCTTTCAGTATCTATCACATGCTGGAGAATATCTTTTACTGTCCATTTACCGGGGGCATAAACCTGATCTCTCAAAGCCATGAAATTCTTTTCTTCTCCTGTGACAAAATCAGCTCCATATTCATGAAGCGCTGAAGATAGCTCTATCGTATCACCTATCTGATTGATGTAGGTATCATAAAAGTCGGGGATGAAAGGTAGGTTGGATTTTAGCATTGTAATTCAGTTTTGTAGAATCTTTCTATTGATTACTCGCTTAATCAAGCTGTTAGTTTGCATTTTCACTTATTTCCAGCATTTTGAGCATAGTTTTCCAGTTTCTTGTGGTAGCGGGCTGCTTTAGTTTCTTTTCAAAAAAATCATTGGATAGTTTAGTTTTTCCGTAGCCATTCGTGCAATACAGGTAAATAATATCATCCATCAAATGGAATTCATCATGTGGAAATTTTAGTGCACTTAGTAATTCAGCTTGTTCTTTTTTCGAAATATCGGTGAGTAGAGTCAGGTAACATTTAGATATATCAGCACTTTCGTCCGATAAGTAAGGATTTTTTGTAATAATTTCCTTCAGTTGCGCTCCATTCTTTACAATGACCTTCACTTCAAATCCAAAGTCTTTCTCTATGCTTACTTCAATTTCTTTGCTTAAATAATCTGCTTTATTTTCTGAAGCACTGAAAACTATATTTCCACTCTGAATATACGTTTTCACATTGTTTAGGCCCATTCTTGCAAGGCTAAACTGTAAATCCTGCATCTTGATTTTTCTATGCCCACCAACATTGATCCCTCTTAAAAAAGCTACATAGGTCATAAGCTTTGTTGAGTTTGCATATTCTTTAAGAAGCTTGGCAGTGACTGAAAATGAGGCTTCTTCAGCCATCATTAAAGGAGTTTGACCACTTTCCATTACTGCATGTACATCTGCTCCATGATCAATCAGCAACTGAGTAATAGAGGTAAAACCATTGTGCGCTGCAGAATGAAGCGGTGTTACTCCCTGCTGTTGACGAGCATTAGGGTCAGCTCCATGTTCAAGCAGTAACTTGCATAGATCGTAATTCCCAATTGCCACAGCGGAATGTAGAGGTGTGACCTTGAAGTTATTTTCTGAAGGCTGATTTACATCGGCACCTTCTGAGATCAGATACGCTGCAATCGCCTCTTGACCAAAAAAGCAGGCCAGTCCCAAAGATGAAAAACCATCTGGAGAAGGTTGATGTACGATACCACTATCACTTTCTATGTGTGTCTGGACTATCTCATTATTACCAATACAGACTGCCTCATAGAGATTTAGAGACTCTTTGTATGCTACAAGCAAGTTTATCGCTTCCTGATTACGGCAATAAGCGGCAAACTGAAGTAAAGAGATACCCTGGGGGGTAAATTCATTTGCCAAACTTGGCTTTTCCTGGAGCAGTTGACTTAAGTCATCATTAAGACCTTTTTGTATAAGTTGCTGAATATCAAATACCTTCACCATCTTTATTTTTAAAGAAATAGATTGTTCTTTTTTTCTAAATATGAGAAATCAGCATTTCCTAAATATAGCTAATGGATCACAATTCCTGAATAAAAATATCTTTGTAATGAACTTCTAGGGGTGGTCCTGAATGTACCTGCAATCCAATTACTCCTTTTTGAGGCATATCTTCTTTTTCTCTGTATTCGGTGATGAGTTGATTATTGATCCATATTTTAATAAAGTTGTCTTCCGCTCTTATTCTGATTTCATTCCAATCTCCTTTTTTCAGCACCTCCGAGACCTTTCCGTAGTTCCCTAACGCAAGCACACGGGCTCTTCTGGATTCATCATACAGGCTTCCCCACAGCGGATAGGGCGTGTCATCTTCAAGGTTAGCTACTTGCTGTTTGAACTGATCAAAACTTTTCACCCAGGAAGCAGGAATAAATCCAATATCCGCCTGATAACCAGAAACTTCAGAACTATTAGAAACCCTTTCACTTCTGAATTGTACACCGCCATTATCCCCCTCTCCTACAAGCTTTGCTTTCAATATCAGATCAAAGTCTTGATACTCTTTGGTAGTACATAAAAATTCGTTTTGAGGAATGATAGAATCTAGTCTGCCCGCTACAATGGCATTATCCTCCACCCGAAAAAATTCTTTGTTTCCTTCCCAACCCTGCAACGACTCACCATTGAACAGAGGTGTAGTGATGGTTCTTTTATCGCAGGAAATGTTTACAAATCCGATCAATTGCAAAAAGAATATTATCACTACCTTAAAGTTGATCCTATGATGTTGCCAATAGCAATTCATATTTGTTGGTGTGGTTTGGTGTATTGTAATCTTATTACACTCACAATATCATCAACTGAGTGTTAAGACTCAAGCTTAGCTTTAAATATTCATCATACTTAAAAAATGCTCAGATTTAGCTTCATGGCGACTATACTTTAAACTCAAATATTGAGGATGTAATCCTTGTGGGTACTATGGTATTTTAGCATAAATCATGTACTTTTCCGTATCAATATGAATTGTAAAACCTAGCATTAAATACTTCTTAATACGATGAAAATTAGATTTATCATTCTTTTACTTGTTCTAGCAAATTGTCAAAGGGTTAAAATAAATGAGAGGATTTATACTTTGAAAAAAGGGGAAGAGAAAAAAATAACCGTACTCGGTGCCGTTGATAAAGAAGATCTAAGCTGGCAATCAGTCAACACAATGGTAGCTGTGGTAGATGAAGAAGGGCTGGTGAAAGGAGTAAATGCAGGTGAAACTTTTGTCAGAATGTTGATAAGTGCCAACAATCAATTGTTAGATAGCGTAAAAATTATCGTAGAACCATCTGGTGAAGATAGTACGGAGCGTGATACAGATGATCTTACTGAAGCAGGTAGCTTCACGCGTGGTATTGAAGGCCCGGCGGTTGATACTAATGGAAATGTGTATGCTGTTAATTTTCAGGAACAGGGTACTATCGGAAAAGTAAGTCCTGACGGAGAAGCTTCTTTATTTGTCAGACTTCCTGAAGGAAGTATCGGCAATGGTATACGTTTTAATAGTAAGGGTGAAATGCTCATTGCTGATTATCCTCAGCACAACATTCTCAAAGTAAATATGCAGGATCAGAGCATCAGCGTTTATGCACATGAAGCTAACATGAACCAGCCCAATGATATCGCGATCATGGACAATGACATTGTGTTTGCCAGTGACCCCAATTGGTCAGAAAATACCGGAAATCTCTGGCGTATCAATACGGATGGCTCAGTTGATTTGCTGGAAGAAAATATGGGTACCACCAATGGAATCGAGGTAAGTCCTGATCAGTCCAAATTGTATGTCAATGAAAGTGTACAACGTAAAGTCTGGGTATATGATTTAAGCCCTGAAGGTGAAATCAGCAATAAACGTCTACTAACCGAATTTCCCGATTTTGGCATGGATGGCATGCGTACGGATGTAGAAGGCAACTTGTACATTACCCGACATGGCAAAGGTACCGTGGCTATTGTTTCACCTGATGGGGAGATTTTAGACGAGATCTTTATGCAAGGGGAGCTACCTTCCAACATTGCTTTTGGTGGACCTGACGGACGTACCTGCTACGTAACCTTGCAGGACAGAGGCTGTATTGAATCTTTTCAGGTGGAAAACCCAGGCCGGGTCTGGAAAAATACTCCTTAAATAAATGTTTACTTGGTGAAGGAGGCTGTCTCGTTTCTGAGACAGCCTCTTTTATGTTTATAATTATTCGTAAACTTCCATGCTGGTCAGTTCTGGCCCACCACCCCGGTTACCACTTCCGGCAGCTATGTAGATTTTATCGTTGAAGACAAAAGCCTGTGTTCCGTGTCGTCCCTGATTCAAAGAAGGTAATGAATCCCATTCTCCGGTATTGATATTCAATGCTTCTACGTGATGATGAGCAGGCTCCATAGCTCCACTTTCACCACCAATGACAATTACCTGGTCTCCAATATTAACCGAAGCAGTACCAGCCCTTTCAGTCGGAATATTATTTTCCCAGGTAGACCATTTTCCAGAGTCAAAATCATAGACATCTACTTCAGGTACTGTCAATTCCATGGTTTGTCCGGTAGCAGCAGAAGTGGTTCTTCCCCCCGCAACGAATATCTTATTATCAGCAACTACAGCCTGCACGTGATCTCTCTGGTGAGGAGCATCTGGCAAAGTAGTCCAGGTATCAGTAGCAGGATCATATTCATCCAGCCAGTTGACGTATCCATCGGTATGGCCATTCTGTATACCATCTACTAAATAGAGCTTATCATTATAAGCAAAGGCACCCGCAGCTCCTCTCCTTCTGTCCTCAGGGATTTCGGGCCCCTTGGTCCATTCATCGGTAGCCGGATCGTAGATATAGATGTTAGGAATGGGTTTTTCATCAGGAAAGCCACCAGTCAGTGCTCCCATCACATATAATTTGCCATCATAGGAAACGGCTTGAAAATGGTGCATCTCCAGGGGTGGTGTTTGACCCTTAGACCACCGATTGTTTTCAGGATCATAGATATCTACAGGTCTTTCACCCCGACCTCCTACCAGATAGAATTTACCGTCTACTTCAGTAAAAGCATTTTCATGGCGGGCGGTAGGTTCATTCTCGGCGTTTACGGTTGACCAGGCCTGCTGTTCTTCTTCTGTATTAGTCTCCTGCTGTGCGGTAGTGTCAGTTTCTTCTTCGTTATTAGACTGACAAGCAAATACAAATAAGATGAATACGATTAGTAATTTATTCATAAGATAGATTTTAGTTGTATACTGATTTGCAATTTAGCTTTGTTTCTCTTTCCAGCCATCTAAAGCGAATAGAAATTTATCAATTTTACCCTGAGTAACATGCTCCATCACCACAATTTTTAACCAGCTAGGCTGAGTTTCATGGGTATCAGGAACCAGAAGAAACTGTCTGGCTAAAGTCGATGGAATATCTTCCGCCCGGATGGATACAATATTCATCGCCGGATTTCTAAAAAAGCGGATTCCTCTTTCACTCAGGTTTTCACAAAGGCGGTCCGTACGATCTATCAGTTTAAGGATTTTTGCTTTCCAGCCTTCCGAGCCATACGTACGCAATATCATCCAGACCGCAATCGCGTTGGCACCCGAACGGCTGCCCACTAAGGTATAATCCTTTCCTTTGACATATTGCGCTTCTTCCGTAAGGGCGTATTCTATCAGGGCTTTTCGTAAGAGGCAAATTCCTGTGCCGTAGGGTGACTGAACCAGTTTATGGGCATCAATAGAAAAGGAATTGATTTTAGAGTTCTGAAAGGTGAGGGATTCATTGCTGCATGTAAAAGGATAGATAAACCCACCATAAGCCCCGTCTACATGAATTCGGTAATCACAGTGCAAGGCATCCATTACCTCCATCGCCTGATCTACATCATCTACTGAGCCAAACATGGTAGTAGACATATTCATGATCAAGATAAAATACTTGTACCCTTCCGCCTGGACTTCGGCTACTATCCTTTTCATCGCTGCAAACTCAATCTCTCTGCTATTTTTCTCCACGGGTAATATTACCGACTTCAGCTGCAGCAGATTAGCCCCTTTGGGGATAGAATAGTGCGTATCCTCAGAGTAGATCACTGCTATTTCATCCAGCCGGGCGTTGTAGTCCCGCATATAAAGATTACGGTGTACCCATAAAGATTCAATATTGGCTTCGGTACCCCCGGAGGCGACATAGCCATCATAGCTCTTTTCTTCTGCTGAAAAGATCTGGGTAGCGCAAATATCAATCAGCTCTTTTTCAATCGCCTGAGTACCAGAAAAGGCAGGCTCAGCTTCTCCCAGCGTATGACAGCCAATATGGTTAGGATTGGCTATCATGGTCTGCATGTAGGGGGCATCTTTGAGGAAAGGAGCATCCTGATAGAATACTTCAGGGTCCAGATATGTAGCGGGTAAACCCAATACATCCTCAGTACGATAGTCAAGATTCTTTTTCAGCGCGTCTAAGACGGTCTGTTTTATCTTTTTGTGAGGGTACTTTTCCCAGTGCATGATCATCTGTTTATCGCTAAAAAAATCTGCTTGCTGAAATCTCGGAAAAAAACAAACAGTCCCCAAATGCCTGAGTTCAAAAGATATTGATTTCACTTAAAACTAAAGCATATGAACGTAGGATTTATAGGTTTAGGCATTATGGGGCAGCATATGGCTTCTAATCTCATCAAAGATGGTCATGTACTGCACCTCCACAACCGTACGAAGGAAAAGGCAAAACCTCTGATAGAACAGGGTGCCAAATTCTATGATAGTCCGGCTGAAGTAGCCAATAAAGTGGAGATGCTTTTTACCATGCTTGCCAGCCCTGAGGTTGTTAAAAAGATGGCACTGGGTGATAAAGGCTTCTTAGCCAATATGCACGAAGGCATGCTTTGGGTGGATTGCAGTACGGTAAACCCCAGCTTCTCCAGAGAAATGGCTGAAGAGGCCAGTAGGCACCACATCCGTTTTATTGACGCCCCGGTGGCAGGTAGCAAAGTACCGGCTGAGAAAGGAGAACTCAATATACTGGTAGGCGGAGATGAACAGGATGTGGAGGAAGCTATTCCACTTTTGGAACTGATGGGAAAAAAGGTCACCCATCTTGGTGGACACGGTTTGGGCACTTCTATGAAAATGATTATCAACGCACTATTGGGCAATGCTATGGCAGCCTTTGCTGAGGCCACTGCGCTGGGAGAGAAAATAGGCCTTGATCGTGAAAATATGATCCATACATTGCTGGAGGCACCAGTGACGGCTCCGTTTCTGAAAATGAAAAAAGATCAACTACTCAAGCAACAATTTGACACTGAATTTCCCCTCAAGTGGATGCATAAAGATATGCGGCTGGTTACCCAAACTGCTGAAGAGTACCAAGCACCTCATCAAATAAGCGATACGGTAAAAGCTCTTTATGCTTCGGCAGAAAAGGAAGCAGGTGAGCAGGATTTCTCAGCCATTTATGCCTATCTGAGAAAGTTGAATCAGTAATAGAAAAAGGGGCAGAGTATGTAATGTTTCTGGCCTGGCATTCAAGCGCCAATTACTTCAGATAAACTTTCTGGTAAACCGCTTTAAAGCTGAAACTATGCACATTCGGTTTAGCTAAGCGGGCGCTTTATTGTATATTTCCTATAATGTGGGTCTATGGTGAGTCCGTAGATCCTCCGTAGATCCTTCGTTTTATCTCCATGAAATGCCTTAATTACGTTTTTGTACTATTCATAGATTATTCCTCAGCCATCAACCTCAATGGCTAGACAAAAGTAAATGCTGATTAGGCCAAAAATGCTTTATACTCAGTTGATTTGCAGTAAGTAAGGTTAGAGAAGGTTTTTTAGCATTTTCAGCGGATCAACTCTTCTCTTACAATGCTGTTTCCGGGCAGGTCAGTGATGCGAACGACCAGGCGTAGCTCCTGATGATGGGTATGAGTATATTTTAAGGTATAAACCCATTCGTTTTCATACTCATCCAGATCGGCCAAACCTTGTTCCAGCAAACTACCATCTGCCTCACAAAATAAACAGTGCACTTTGGTGATTAGGTGGTCATCAGTAGCCTGAATCCACAGCCTGTTTCCTGCTTTCTTTTCAAAAGCATCAAGCTTTACCGCTACTATTACGGGTAGATTGAGATAGTCCGCTATGGCCTGGCAATAGGGACTTTTGTTACTCTGAGTTTTGACTGCATAAGTGGCCAGCAATGCGGGATCGTCCAGCACGTGTTGCGCGTATTTTACTGCCTCACGAAACCTGGCAGATTGTTTTTTCTGGGCTTCCGAACGTTCTTCCGGCATATTGGGCATGGCCGATACGATGGTCTTACCCCCCAACTGACGAAAAACGATTTGTCTGCCAATACTTCCGCTTAAACCGTCGGTGATGATGTTGTTTTTTACCTGAGCCATAGGGTTGGGATTATGTTATACTGTTGTTCCATATGTAGTACGCATACCATTCCTATACCAAATCCAACCGCATATTTTGGCTGGCTTGCAATGAAATTGCTAACCCTAAGTAAATTGTTCAGGTGAATGTTTTAACTCAAAAAAACTTACCAGCCATTGTATTCCAGGGTTAACTTTCCGCTGGTTTTGTTTTTCAGAAAGCTGAATAAGACAAAAGCAGTATGCTATACTTTCATCTTAAGATTTGCTCAGGGAAGCTGAATCACCTCCAACTCCCAAACAGATGATTCCAAGCGTTTGTACATTTCCGCTTCCAGGGCTTTCTTCTTCTCTTCAGCGATAGTAATTGGGATACCTTCACGATTCATCGGACGTTGGTGCCCGATATGTTGTAACAAGGCATAGTCATAAATCTGCCTTTTGGCGGCAATTAACTCATACAGCTGATGGGCTTTCTTGGCGAATGATAGGTGCTGGTATTGCAACTCATCGGATAAGGGGCCAAAATTAATGCCCTGCGCTAATTGCTGGCTGTTGAACTGCCCTACATAAATATTCTCATTGTAGAATTGGTATGTAGCTTCAGGACAATCAGTCATGTGACTTTTGAAACTGTAAGCCTGATCAATCAATTGGTTATAATCATCGTCAGCAGATAAAACTGTATGGTTGATTTCCGGAGACTGGGTGGTAAACGTTTTTGTTGTTGCTGCTTTCTCCAGATCTTTTTTATTCATCTCCTCTGCTGCAGACCATTTCCAATGCTGATCCTGTATTTCAGGTTTGATGTTCTTATAATCTGCGATGATGGTAAGTGCCATCAGCTGATGGCCCAATTGGTTAGGATGAATGACATCTTTTCCGTAGCAAATATCCTTAAACCTCCGCATAGGAGTCTGGATATCAATGGTTTGCACTTCTTGTATACTCATCACCCACTCCGCATAGCTGCGCATCACATCATCATAGGCAGCATAGGGTTTTGCATAGCTGTAATCATTACGTTGCTGATCTTCACGCGCTTTATCCCAGTCCTGAACAGGGGCAGCGTAGGGAGGTGGCGTAAGCAGGATCAGTTCGGCCTTGATCTGACTAGCTTTTTCCATTAACTTAACAATCCCCTCCTGGTAAGCCTCAAATCTATCGTTGTTTAAAGGGTGGTAAATTCCACAATTGATGCCGTAACAGGCAAAGATCAGATCTGGCTGGATGTAATCCAGTACCTTGTCCAGCCTGTTGTGCAGGTAGGGACGCGGATAGGGATGATTTTCTTCCGACAAACCTGATATGGTTTCACTTCCCAATCCCAGGTTCAGAACCTCAAAAGAAGTCTCAGGCTGAGCGATGCGCAGCTGGCACTCAAAGAAATTGATATAATCTCCGGCTTGCGTAATACTATCGCCCAGGAAGAGGATTTTCTTCGGCTCATCGTTAAGGATAGGTGATAAAGCTTTAATCTTGTCTTTAGAAGTAAGCGCAGCCCAGGGAGTTAGTGAACTTATGGATAATGCTCCCATGCTACTCTGACTGAGAAAAGTTCTTCTGTTCATGAAATTGAGATTAGGCAGAAAAGTAAATGCTGAATTTAGTAGATAGATAGCAAGGGTAAAAATACTATTTATGGAAATACAAACCGGCTTGAAGTTAGATCATGGCGTGGTTGATCTACATTTAGATAATGATTCAGATAAAAAAAACTGCTCTCTTACAAATTTGAATTGCTGTGCCTGAGCATCTGATTACTGATCTAACAGTTCTATAATCTTGTCTCGGACTTGCTGTAACTTATTAGCGTGGATACTGCCTATCTTGTAAAGAACAATATGCTCATACGCGGTAAATATCCTATTGGGACGAATATTACTGACTTTCTTTAAACTACCATTTACCATATCGCTATCCATTAGGTTGATGGCATAGGCATCTTTTGTTTGCTGACTAGTGATCTGGCATAAAAATAATGTCATTTCCCGGTAGGTTAGCCAGTACAAGCGCCGTCCGTTTTTTGGTGGCAGATAAATCTGAGAAGGGAAAAGGAAGAACGACAACATCACCTTTTATAAATCTTGCCATGCCTGTTCTTCTTCGGGACTGTTCCAATCTTTTCCTAGTACTTCTTCACTGGCATAGGCTGTTTCCATAGAAGCTGTATCCACTGGGGAACTTGCTTGATTTTTTTTATACTGAAGATACTTCATATACTCATGTAATTCTCCCAACAGATCATCTGGAATATGTTCTAATTCTTGTTTTAGCTTTTCTCGTGTTGTTATTTTGGCCATACTCAACTACATATTTTGTTTTTTATAAAGTTAACGATTTTATGTGGATATAGATTTTTCCGGCAGTTTAGTACTCTTCCAAAAGTACATAGGTGTATGGCGAATTAATGTTGACTTTTCCATTTTCTACCACTGCTTCCTGACCTGAATATGCATCTCTTAAGGGTGTATTATCTTCAAATATACCAGCGACTGAGATTTCTTTAGTTCCGGTTGGCGCGTCCAGCGCAACCACTACTTTATCTGAATAGTCAGCTTCTTCATAAGTTCTTGCAAATGTATAGGGATTATCTGTCAGTTGCTGATGTTGTCCGGCTCCCACCGCTACATGACGCTTTCTGAATGTTCCCAGCTTATTCCAGTGCTGTAGAACCTGCTGCACGCTATCAGTCTGTGCAATCGCTTCCCAATTCATGAATGAACGAAGGGTAGCATCTCCTTGTGTGCCTTCAATCACTAATGAACGATCAGATTCATCACCATAATAAATCTGTGCAGCGCCCTGGCTCAGTAATAACTTAGTTGCGGCTTCCTCACTTTTTTTTCGGTACGGATCGTAGGGTGATCCGTCATCATGAGAACTGAGATAATTGAGTACATTGACCCCCTCTAATGCGCCATCGTGCAGCAGGCTATCATACTTACTGAATATAGCTTCGTAGTCTTTTTCAGCATCATATTTAAAATCAAAGTTGATCAGGGATTCAAAACCATAATCAAAAAAGTTAACCGTAGTATCTCCATAATCATAAGGCTGACCAGCGGCTGCACTGTAGTTGTAGACCTCTCCCACCATCCAGAAAGGTGCCTCATCCATACGTTTATCAGGATTTTCTTCTTTCCATGCTTGTAGTGCGGCCAATGCCTGTGCTTTGAGTTCTGCCCAGATCTCAGCATCGGTATGCTTGGCAGTATCTACCCGGAATCCATCTACGCCCAGTTCACGCACATAGTCAGTTAGCCATTTGATGAGGTAATATTTGGGCGCTCTGGGGTATCCGGTTCTTGCAAAAAATTCCTCTAACTCCTGCATTTCCTCATCATATCGTCCTTCGGTCTGCCACTTTTCTAACAAAGAAGGGGGTAAATCCACTGCTTCCTCTTTTTCGGTATGGATATCGGGCAGATTTTCTACCAGCGTACATTCTACAGTAGATTCATAGCCCTGGTACGTACAGGTAGGATCTACCCTTACCCAGGCATCAGGCCACTGAGGGTCAATGTCGGTTACCGGACCAGTATGGTTAGCCACTACATCCAGCAGTACCCTTATGCCATGTTCATGGGCTGTATCTACCAATGCTTTGAGTTCGTCCATCGTACCGAAATTAGGATCAAGCGTAGTCCAGTCTTGGGCCCAGTATCCATGATAGGCATAGGTGAGACCGGTTCCTTCATCGGTAGCTCCATGGATTTGCTCAACAACGGGAGTAAACCAGATCGCGTTAACGCCCAGACTATCAAAATAGCCTTCCTCTATTTTTTGGGTAATGCCCACAATATCGCCTCCCTGAAAGTCCCTTAGTTTGGCAGCGTCTCGGGTGCGTTCAAAATTGACATCATTGGCTGAGTTTCCGTTATTAAAACGGTCAGTCAACAGAAAATAAACCGTGGCATTTCTCCAGTCAAAGGGAGTATCAACGACTGTTTCATCAGAAGAGTCGTTTTCCTGTTCAGGGGGATTGCATTGAATCAGCAAGAACAGAAAGCAGAGTAATAGAAGGTAGCCTTTCATTTTTGTCGGGTTGTTAGGGTGTAGTAGCGTTATAGTTTGAAACACTTTAAGTATGAAGACTTGTTTACAGTAAACTAAAAACTGGTTTCAGTCTTCAAGACTGAAATCATGAATAGGGCAAAGTCTGAGACTTTGCTTTATTTGTCAACTTCAGTTAGAAACTGAAGCGAGTATCTTGCTACTAATAGTGTCACTTACTTAACACTAAGAAAAATAAAACTTTTCTAAAGTCCATACTTCTTCATTTTTCGGTAAAGCGTACTTCTACCCATACCCAACTCCCTGGAAGCCTGACTGAGGTTTCCGCTGTGTTTTCGTATCACTTCTGATATCGTCTGCTTTTCCACATCTTCCAGATTATAAGATGATTGCACAGTATCATTGGGCGTTTGCCTTTTTTTAGACATCAGAAAATCATCGGTATCCAGCGTGACAGAATCGCTCATAATGACTGCCCGCTCCACCGCATGTTGTAGTTCACGCACATTACCCGGCCAGGGATATTTTTGCAAATGCTTCATAGTACGTTCGCTGATTCTCAACTTAGGTTTTTGGTACTTTTTTCCAAACTGTTCAAGGAAATGATGAGCCAAAACGGCAATATCTTCCTGCCTTTTGCGCAGGGGAGGAAGTTGAATTTCAACTGTGTTGATACGATAAAGTAAATCCTGACGAAAGCCAGGCTGGTCATGGCTGGCCATCTCATACAATTGCATATTGGTCGCACATATGAGTCTCACGTCAATGTGCAAAGGTCTATTTGTTCCTACCCTAACGATTTGTTTACTCTGTATGGCTGTCAACAGTTTGGCTTGCAGCGCTAATGAAAGATTACCGATCTCATCTAAGAACAAGGTACCTCCGGTAGCAATTTCAAACCTCCCGGCTCTATCCTCTACCGCCCCGGTAAATGCTCCCTTGGCATGGCCGAATAACTCAGATTCAAACAGCGTTTCTGTCACTGCACCCAAATCCACTTTGATAAATGGCTGAGATGCTCTCGGGGATGCGCGATGAATAGCTCTGGCTACCAGTTCTTTGCCTGTTCCGTTTTCTCCCAGGATCAGAACATTGGCATCTGTGGCTGATACTTTTTTGATGGTATCAAATACCTTGTCCATTGCGGCTGATTGGCTTATGATCTCCTGAAAAGAGCTTTCCAGATCCTGACTCAGTGCCTGTTCACGATGCTTCAGTTGGCTGACTTCCTGCTCCGAACGATGTCTGTGGTAGTGAGAAACTATCGTGGCCGCAAGCTTTTCCTTTTCCCAGGGCTTGGTCAGAAAATCCACGGCTCCATCTTTCATAGCATTAACCGCTAAATCTATATCTCCATAGGCAGTGGTGACCACAATCTGTGCTTCTTCATCAACTTTTAGCATCTCCTTAATCCAGAAGAGTCCTTCCTGCCCACTGGTTTTTCCCTGGGCAAAATTCATGTCCAGCAATATCACATCAAAATGTTCCTTTTCCAGCAGAGGCATTACCTGAGAAGGATGGCTTTCTGTTCTGACTTGGGTGAAGACTTGTTTCAGAATCATTTTAGCGGTGTACAGCACCGCCTGATCATCGTCTATGATAAGAATTTTGCCTTCTTTTTTTTCCATGGCTGAAGGTAGAATTTGTTCCAATATGATACAATGGTTAGCTTTAGTAAAACACCTACTTCTACTACGCATGAATACCAGAACCTTATTTTTTCTACTGATTGTATTGACCGTATCCATTTCATTTACTTTTTATTCTTTCAGGATTTTACACCCTACGACCAATCTTCCGGAGCAAATTACTACAGTAAATCCCACTTCCTGGAAACACTATTCTACCGAAACAGGTGATTTAGCCCCTCCCAATACTGGCAATCAGCAAACCGCTTCGCTGGTATGTGATCTGGATATGGATGGAATTCAAGACTTTGTCATCACAGAAAGAACTCAGGCCCCTTCGGTGGTCTGGTACAAAAAGCAGGGTGATCGTTGGGAAAGAAGTATAATAGAAGATGAAGCGCTTCGCATTGAAGCTGGTTCCGCTCATCTGGACATTGATGGAGATGGTGACCTGGATATTGTCTTTGGAGGTGAAAGTCGCAGCAATGAAGTCTGGTGGTGGGAAAACCCCTACCCTGATTTTAGTCAAAGCTGGAAGCGCTACACCATCAAAAAGTCCGGAAAGAATAAACATCATGACCAGCTTTTCGGAGATTTTGACGGTGACGGATTGCAGGAATTGGTATTTTGGAACCAGCAGTCACAAACGCTTTTTCTGGCAGAAATTCCTTCTAACCCAAAAACGGCTGAAGAGTGGCCACTCCAAAAGATCTATACCTATAGCACTGATAGTGAAATGGAGCAGCTGGGCCAGGAGGGTTATCCTGCCTGGAAAGCTACACACGAACATGAAGGGCTGGCCAAAGCTGATATTAACCAGGATGGGATTGAAGATATCATCGGTGGAGGAAGATATTTCACTTTTTCTGATGATGGCTACCATGAAAATATCATTGATGCCAGTTATACTTTTACCCGTGCAGCTGCAGGGCAGTTTATTGAAGGAGGGAGACCGGAAGTCATTTTAGTAGTTGGCGATGGTGTAGCACCCATGATGCTCTACGAATGGCAGAAAGGCACCTGGACAAGGAAAAGCATTATTGAAGAAGTAGATAATGGGCATACTCTACAGGTAGTGGACTTTAATCAGGATGGGCATCCCGATATTTTTACCGCAGAAATGCGCTTTGGTGAAGAAAACCCCGACGCCAAAACCAGAGTATTGCTGGGCGACGGAAAAGGTAATTTTCAGGAAGAATTGATTGCAACAGGCTTTGGTGTGCATGAGGGCAGAATGGTTGACCTGGATGGCGATGGCGACTATGATGTGTTAGGCAAACCCTATACCTGGAAAGCCCCACGCCTGGACATATGGATCAACGAAGGTGCACCATGAAGAGGTTTTTCTGTATTCTGTCAATTATACTTATTTCCTGCCAAAGCGATTCCCAAAAACCTAGGATCACAGTATGGTATGGTGAAGAGCAGCATTTTGGTAAGCTGGGCTACCCCCAACCGTGGATCAATATACTGGGAAATGTAAATAGTGATCAAGGCATTGCTCAATCCGTTTATCAAATCAATGGAGGAAAAGATCACTTTTTTAGTATGGGTGCAGATGGGCGCAGGCTGGCTCGCCAGGGAGACTTCAACCTGGACATTCATGTAGATTCGTTGCAACAGGGAGAAAATCAGCTTACTATTTTGGTTACTGACAGCCTGGGTAATCAGTCATCTACTAATATAAGTCTGTTTCTTCATCCCAGGCAAAACTGGGCACTGCCTTACCGCATCCATTGGGACAGTGTAGCAAACATACAGGATGTAGCGCTAATTGTAGATGGCAAATGGAAGCTCACCACAGAGGGAATACGCACCGAAGAACCTTATTATGATAGAGTAATTGCGATTGGTGGCAACAGTTGGCAAAATTATGAAGTCAGTACTTCGGTGATATTTCATGATTTTACGCCACCTCGGGAAGGTCCTCCAACTTTTGGGGTGAGCCATGCTGCCATTGCCAGCCGATGGCCGGGCCACGACCTGGATGAGCATCAACCCCATGTCAAATGGTATCCATTAGGGGCTACTTCAGAATTCAGACTTAGCACACAGTTGGATAGTTGCCGATGGCGCATTTTTGATGGAGAAAATTTATATGCTGAAGACAGCAGCAGTCTGCGCAGCATCCAACTGGATACAAAATACAGGATGATACATCAGGTAATCAGCATCAATGATAGCACCACTCGCTACAGTGTAAAACTTTGGGAAGCCAAACGACCTGAGCCTTCGGGCTGGGATTTTGTAGCTGAAGAAGTTGCTGAAAATAACATAACATCCGGTAGCGCTTTGATCATCGCCCACAATACTGATGTTACTTTTGGTGATATAGAAGTTGTACCCGTTCCATAAGCAGGCTCACTTTTTGAATCTTACCCTCAGCTTCACTTCCTGAGCAATGGCTTCTCCGTTGCGAGTAGCAGGTTCCCAATCAGGGCCATCCTGGATCAGCCGGATCGCTTCCTGATCCAGCCAATCTCCTGCGCTTTGCTCCACCATAATATCACTTAGTTTTCCATCCGGAAATACTGTGAAGGAGAGTTTGACTACCGCTTTATCTCCCTCTTTCCATTCGTCTGGATACTTTTGATTTTCATTCAGATATTTTCTATAAGCTCGCATCCCGTTCAAAGGTTTGGCTGAAGTGACGACGACTTCATCTCTGCTTCTTTCACTGCCATACCCCATCGTTACCACTTCACTCAATGATTGTATGTCATGCGCTAAGGCTACTGCTACACTATCCTGTTGATCAACATTTACTTCGGTAGTTTGATAACCAATTGATGAAATAACCAGATTATTATTATCCTTAGGTAAATCTATAACAAAGCGCCCTTCTACATCCGTAATGCTTCCAACTGTAGTTTCTTTTACCAGCACATTTACGCCGGGAATTGGATCTTTACTCTCCTGGTCTATAACTCTCCCACTGACCGTTTTCCAGCCTTCCTGAGTAATTTGAGGAGCTGCGGATGAAAGCTTTTTAGAACTTCTGATCTGGTTAGTAAGAGCTTCGCCTTTACTATATTCGTCATTAGTCTTAGCTCTACCGGATAAGGTAAAATTCTCATCAAACGCTTTAGATTCAACTTCTGACAAAGTTTGGGAAACATTGTCCATCCCAGAATCAGAGGCAGTAGAAGCGTTAAAGGAATCTTCAACTGAGTTTTCCGCTGAAAATGCTGACGTTTCTGAAGGTACTAAAGCCAAAGTCTGGGGCAATTCTTCATCTTGAAGCTGTTGGGAGTCCTCCAAACCCTCAGGTGGTAACAGACTAATCGGAGTAAGCTCTTGTTCCATCTTAGTACTCTCTTCAGGGGCATTAGTCGTAGGTATGGTTTCCTGACTGCTCAGGCTAGGGGTATCTGCTGGCAAAAGCACAGTATAAACAGCATAAAATGTTCCGATGAGCAATGCAACAGAAGCCGCAATAGGCAACCAGTAAATCTTTTGTCTTTTGGCAGCTTTCGTCCTTTCCAGAATGCGGGCCTGTAACTCATCAACCCCATGCCCAAAACGTTCTCCATCTTTCAGCACAGATGTTCCCTCCAACGCATCGGCTACAAAAGGATCTTGTGCTTTCAAAGCCTCCAAATAGGCTTCTTCTTCAGCAGACAAAGTCCCATCCCTGAATTTTTTCATCAGTTCTACCCTCAGTTGGTCGCTATCGTGATGCAGCTTACTCATGGTTCTTCTCTACAAAAATTTTCAGATTACGTTTACCATTCTGCAAATGACTTTTCACCGTCTTCATCTCAAAGCCGGTCAAAGCCGCCACTTCCTGATAAGATTTCTGTTCCAGATAAAACAGGCGAATACATTGCTGTTGTTCCTCCGGCAAGGTAGGCAGACCTTTCTCTATCAAACTCCAACGGTCAACGGCAAACTCTTCCGCACTTTTTTCTATCAATGCTTCTGAATTTGAGCCATGTCCATTTTCATGCAAATGATCAAAGCGCTCCAGTATATGCCTTTGCTGCGCTCTTAACTGCATCAGGCAATGATTTTTGCTTACGGTATACAACCAGTTTTTAAATTCCTTCACCTGAGTCTCTTTCAGACTTATTGTAAGCTTCTCAAAAATCTGCATCACCGCATCCTTACTGGCTTCTTCATCTTTAAGATATTTCAGACATACTCCATATACCAGGTGGGTATAGCGATGGTACAAATCGCCCAGGTACACCAAATCACCCGTGCTTGCATACTTTCGCAGCAAACTAGCGTCATCCGGAGGTACACGTGAAGTAAGTCTTTTTAAAAACATAAACAGCAGCGCTATTTGCAGTAGTCATAATTCTCTTACTGAACCAAGACTACTTCTTTGGTCAGTTTCAGTAGTAAGATGCAGTCTCCCTTCATTTTCCATAAATCATGCTGAAAAAAAAATTTTTCCTCTCTATTTATGGAATCTCCCTTATCCCGACATCTTCTTATAAAACAATTAAAATTATGAAAAAGTATATTTTTATATTCGCAACGCTTACCCTGATGGGCTTTGTTCATCCGCTTACCTCCTCCTATACTGTCAGCGGAACCGTCACCTCTGCTGATGATGCCAACCCACTGCCGGGTGTCTATGTGCTGGTCAAAGGTACCAATACAGGTACGATTACTGATCCAGATGGTAAATACGAGTTGGAAATTACTAGCGGTCAGGAAACATTGGTTTTTACCGTTATTGGCTTTGCCACTGAAGAAGTGAAAATCAAGCAGCGTCAAGAAATCAATGTAAAACTAAAGACTGATATACAGTCGCTGTCGGAAGTGGTAGTAACTGGTTACGGAAGAACGCGTCGTGCTAAGATGAACCATAGTGTAAGTATGGCGGAAGCAGAATATGCACCCTCTTTTTACGCTCCTCAGGATGAAGCCTTACCTCGGCACAATACGGAAAATTATGCAACTATTCATGAAAATGATTTTCTTGAGGTAAAAAACAACGCCCTTTCCACTTTTTCTATTGATGTGGATGCTGCCTCATACAGCAATATCCGCCGATTCATAGATCAGGGACAGATGCCTCCCAAAGATGCGGTGCGCATAGAAGAAATGGTGAACTATTTTACCTACGACTATGCCCAGCCCAGCGATGATACGCCTTTTGCCATTGCGACCGAACTCTCTGCCTGTCCCTGGAATGAGGACCATCAGTTGGTGCACATTGGTTTGGAGGGCAAAGAGATTCCTACCGAAGACCTGCCTCCTTCCAACCTGGTATTCCTGATAGATGTATCCGGCTCCATGGATGCCCCAAACAAACTGCCTCTTCTCAAAAGTGCTTTCCATATGCTGGTCAACCAAATGCGCCCCGAAGACAGGGTAGCCATCGTGGTGTATGCTGGGGCTGCCGGAATGGTGCTGCCCTCTACTCCTGCCAGTGAGAAAGAAAAGATCATGCAGGCACTGGAGCAGTTGCAGGCAGGCGGCTCTACTGCCGGAGGTGCAGGCATCAACCTGGCTTATAAAATTGCCAAAGAACACTTTCAGGAAGAAGGCAACAACCGGGTCATCCTGGCTACCGACGGAGATTTTAATGTGGGCGAATCTAGCGATGCCGGGATGGAAAGGCTTATTGAGCAGAAGCGTGAAGATGGCGTATTCCTGACCGTGCTGGGCTTTGGGATGGGCAACTACAAAGATTCTAAAATGGAGATCCTGGCGGATAAAGGCAATGGTAACTATGCCTATATTGACAATATTCAGGAAGCCAAGAAGGTGCTGGTCAGTGAATTTGGCGGCACGCTGTTCACCATCGCCAAAGATGTAAAGTTGCAGGTAGAATTTATTCCCACCAAGGTAAAAGCCTATCGCCTGATCGGCTACGAAAACCGTGCGCTTAAGAATGAAGACTTCAACAATGACAAGAAAGACGCCGGTGAACTGGGTTCCGGCCATACAGTAACCGCCATGTATGAGATCATTCCTGCCGATAGTGAAGAAGAAGTATCTTCCATAGATCCACTGAAATACCAGGAGCAGAAAATTAAAGCTGGTGCCCGAAATTCCGATGAGTTGCTGACATTGAAGCTGCGTTACAAAAGTCCCAAGGGCAGAAAAAGTCAGTTGATAGAACAGCCCCTGATGGACCGTGCGGTAAGGCTGGACAAAAGTAGCGATAATTTCCGTTTTGCTGCAGCCGTCGCAGGATTTGGGATGCTACTGCGGGATTCAGAACACAAAGGAAACCTGACGTATGATGCCGTAGCTACTCTGGCCCAGGATGCCAGAGGCGAAGACAAGGAAGGCTATCGTCAGGAGTTTGTCCGCATGGTAGAATCCTGTAACCTGATGGCAAGCAAGTAAAATATTCATGAGGGGTTTCCATTTTCAGTGCAAAATGGAAACCCCTCTTTTCATTCCACATGGTTTATATGTACAAAATGATACCAATAGAAGTGGGCATTCTATTTCTGATAAAATTCTTGAGACAGATCGCAACATCCCTATAAAGCTGTCAGTTGAATTGATAAATATTTTTTCAGAATAGTACCCCATTTTTTATTCGTATGGATCAGTCAATATTGCAAAAACTGAGTCAAGGACTCTCAGCTATAGAAAACTTTGTCCGTGAACTTGAAAAACAATACGCAGAGCTGATTGAGAAAGTAAACCCTGACGCACAAGAAAGTGCACGGAACCTTCTTCATTATCTGGCTTTGAGGAATGAAGACATCAGCAACTATCAGGACGCTCTCTCTGAACTTGGTATTTCCTCGCTGCAGCATGCGGAAAGTCATGTGCTGGCTAACATGAGTGCTGTGCAAAGCATCCTATACCACTACCAGGAGCGCTCTTACCAAGAGCCTAAGCCATTAATTTCTATTCATGAGGGAGAGGCATTAATGAAAAAACACAGAGAGGCCCTGTTGGGACCGGAGCCTCAGCCCAAAAGGGCTTATACCATGGTCACTATGGATACCGATATGGCAGACGACTACCAGTTGGTCCATGAAATGTTAGCTGCCGGAATGGATTGCGCCCGTATTAACTGTGCAAAAGATGATGCCGATGTCTGGAAACGTATCATTGCACATGTGCATAAAGCCAGTAAAGCACTGGAAAAGCCCTGTAAAATTCTGATGGACCTGGGTGGGCCAAAGATAAGGACAGGAAGTATTCAGAAAGGACCTAGGCTGATTCAGATCAAGCCAGTACGAGATGAGCGGGGAGAAACCATCTCTCCGGGCTTATTAAAACTGGTAACAGAAATAGATACCAGTGAAGAATTTTTGCAGGTACCTGTTGACCAGGATTGGCTTGCCCAGCTTAATGTGGGAGACAACATACGTTTTGAAGATACCCGTAAAGTGAAGCAGGAAGCCAAAGTTGTTGATGTAGACGATCAGGGTGTAGTCATTTCTTTTGAGGAAGAAGTTTACATTGAAACCGGACTTAGTCTTGAGCTTTGGCAGAATGGGAAGAAGGTTGCTAATGCAAAAGTAGGCAAGCTACCCAATACCCGACAAAAGATTTATCTCAAAGAAGGAGATACGCTGATCTTGCACGGAAAAAATCAGGAGGGCGAGCCTGCCCGATATGATGATAATGGAGAGCTCGCTTCTCCTGCACATATTTCCTGTACACTACCGGAAGTTTTCAAAAGTGTAAAAAAAGATCAGGCAGTACGTTTTGACGATGGTAAAATTGAAGGAATAGTACTCGAAACCTCTGAAGATGAGCTACACATAGAAATCACTCATGCAAAAAATGGTAAGCGCACTCTTAAAGAAAATAAGGGTATCAACTTTCCAGATACAGATTTGCAGATCAGTGGGCTGACCGAAAAAGATAAGCAGGACCTGGACTTCGTAGTGAAACATACAGATATCGTCAATTTATCATTTGTTCGTAGTCCGGAAGATGTATCGGATTTTCTGAATGAACTGAAGCAAAGAGATGCCAACAACATAGGCATCATGCTGAAAATAGAAACCGAAGAAGCTGTCAACCAACTACCCTGGCTGCTACTCCAAGCCCTACAGCATTATCCGGTAGGCGTTATGATTGCCCGAGGCGATCTGGCAGTTGAGATCGGCTGGGAACGTATGTCTGTTCTACAGGAAGAAATTTTGTGGTTGTGTCAGGCTGCGCATATTCCCAACGTTTGGGCCACACAGGTACTGGAAGGCGTAGCCAAAAAAGGTATACCCAAACGTGCTGAAATCACAGATGCTGCCATGGCTGACCAGGCCGATTGTATTATGTTGAACAAAGGCGATTACATTATTAGAGCTATTGAGATGCTGGGAGCAATCTCAAGAAGGGTAGAAAAACAAAAGAAAAAAAGCTCAAGCATCGTACAAAACCTGGAATTGAAAAATAAGTAACTTTTAAATGTGTATCATTATGGTACAACTATCGTTTTAGAATGAAACACTGAAACGATAGTTTAAGCTTTAAACCTGCCCTAGGATCAATTGAAGGGCTTGGCATAGCTTTTTCATTGCTTAATGAAGAATGATTGATGATTGATCATTAGTCACTTATCATTAACCATTATGCTAAAAAACTACTTTAAAATAGCTTACCGCAATCTGCTGAAGAATAAGGTTTTTTCATTAATCAACCTGATAGGTTTTTCCTTAGGCTTTATCGCTGTGATCTTCATTGCTCTATATGTTATAGATGAGCTAAGCTTTGATCAGTACCACAGCAAAGCCGATAGAATTTACAGAATTACAGAAACCCTGCATGATGAGAATGGTGAACGACAGGTGCCAGGTGTTGCTACCCTTATCGCACCCTCAGCCATAGAAAATGTACCTGAAGTGGAAAATGCTGTCAGGCTCAATATTTTTGGTAGGCTTACCCTTGGTTACAATGAGTTTCGGGCTTACGAAAACTTTTTAGCCGTTGATTCTTCTTTCTTTCAGATTTTTGACTGCCAGTTTATTGAAGGCAACCCGGATACTGCCTTAGATAAACCGTATTCGGTAGTGCTTACTGAAAGTCTTGCCAAAAAATATTTTGGTAATGAATCTCCGCTAGGTAAAAGTATGTATGCCAGTTGGTTTGAAGATGAAATCATCGTTACCGGTCTAATCAAAGATTTTCCTTCTAACACTCACATAAGGCCTGCACTATTTTTTTCAATGGCCACTGCCTTTACATTTGAAAGCTTTAGAAAAAGTGCAGAAAGTGATTGGTCCTCTAATGCATTTGCCACTTATCTGCTATTAGATGATGAGGCCAAACCTGAAGCTGTTGCCGAGCAACTGACTACCCTGGCAAATGCAAACAGGCCAGAAGCGTTTCAAAACAATCATTTCAGTTTGCAGGCATTGCCAGATATACACTTTCACTCTCAACAGTTGGAAGGGGATTATATAGTACCCGGGGATATAGCCTATGTCTATGTTTTTACTGGAATTGGCCTGCTGATTCTGCTCATCGCATTTATAAATTATGTCAATCTCTCCACCGCCAGAGCCATGAAGCGCTTTAAGGAAGTCGGCTTGCGCAAAACCGTAGGCGCCAGCCGTAAACAATTGATGTATCAGTTTATGGGCGAGTCCATCCTGATAGTGCTCATTACCCTGGTGCTGGCCGTTACAGTGGTACAGTTGCTGATGCCTTATTTCAATGATTTGGCTGAGAAAACACTTGAGCTTAATCTTTTTAATAGTTACATATTGCTGATTTTACTAGTAGTAGGCATCGTTTCCGGTATACTGGCAGGGGCTTATCCTGCTTTCTATTTGTCTCGAATCAAACCATCTCTGATTCTTAAGCAGCATTCTACTTCCCGAGAAAATACATCTCTTCGTCAGTTGCTGGTCGTCGCGCAGTTTGCATTTGCCATTGTAATGATCACCGCTACCATCGTCAACTACCGGCAAATGAATTTTATACGCAATACCGATCTGGGATATGATCGTGAGCAATTGGTCACAGTAGACATCAACAGCCAGATTTTAAGGGAGAAATACGAAACCGTAAAAGCAACATTCCAGGCTTTGCCCAATGTGAAAAGTGTAACTGCTACCACAAGGGTGCCTGGTGAATGGAAATGGATTTCCAGCATCAGTGCGAAAAAAGAGAATGCTTTGGTTGAATTTCTATACTTCGCAGGTGATGAGGATTTTCTACCCACTTATGACATTCAACTAACGCAGGGGCGAAATTTCAGACATACCTCTGCCGACTCAGCTAAAATTCTGATCAATGAAACGGCAGTCAAAACGATGGGATTGAGTGATCCTGTTGGGCAGATCATTGAGTTTAGTCATTTTAATCAGGATGAACTGGATCAACCCTTCCTGGCCGAAATAATTGGGGTTTTCAAGGATGTACACTTTAAATCCGTTCACGAAAAAATAGCGCCCACACTAATTACTTATTATCGGAATCCCCATTACCCGATTGATTACTATACTTTAAAAATTGGTACAGAAGATATACCGCAAACTATTGCTGCCATTGAGGAGGTCACACAACAATTTGATCCGGCCAATCCGCTGGAATACCATTTTCTGGAAGACAAATTTGAAGAACTGTACCGGGCTGATACCAAAACCGGTGAGATCATCAGTATTGCCGCTTTACTGGCAATCGTCATTGCCTGCCTGGGCTTGTTTGGTCTGACCAACCTCTCAGTAGAGCAGAGAATCAAAGAAGTAGGCATTCGCAAAGTGCTTGGAGCCAAAGTAAGTCAGATTACGTGGCTGATTTCAAGAAAATTTCTCAGACTGGTAGGTATTGCCTTTGTAGTTGCAGCACCTTTTGCCTGGTGGGCGACCCAGGAGTGGCTTAGTGAATTTGCCTATCATTTTGAAGTGTCCTGGGACCTGCTTTTTATTTCAGGAGGAGTGGTGCTATTAATTGCGATCTTCACCGTCAGTTTTCAAACTATCAAAGCAGCGATGTCAAATCCGGCGGAATCGCTGCGGTATGAGTAAATTTTATTGAGTAGGTTATTTCCAGCCACTCTACAATCATCATTAGCTATTATTCATTCATCAATAATCATCCTTCATTATGATTAGGAATTATATAAAAATAGCCTACCGCAACCTACTCAAGAATAAGGTTTTTTCCTTGATCAATATTTCTGGACTTTCTATTGGGATGGCCGCCTGTATACTGATTTTACAGTATGTGAGTTATGAACTGAGCTATGATGATTTCCATACCCGTGCGGAAGACATTTATCGGGTAACACTGGATATTCATAAAAACGAGGGACAGCAAACCCGCATTGCCAGAGTGTCACCGGCAGTAGGCTCTGCTTTTCAGGCTGAATTTCCAGAGGTTGAAAACTACACGCGTATGATTATTCTGGGACCGGATGCTGTGCTGACGTATGAAAATAAGTACAAAGGCGAAGCCGGAGTCTATCTGGCTGACTCTGCTTTCTTTGATGTATTCTCTTATCCATTGATACGGGGTAATCCGAAGACGGCGTTAAATGAGCCTTTTTCTATCGTGATCACCGAAAGTACTGCCCGGAGTCTCTTTCAGGATGAAAATCCGCTGGGGAAAGATGTGGTGCTCAACGCAGCAAATCTTGATGAAACCTCTTTTCCATTCAAAGTAACAGGTATTATTGAAGACTTTCCGGAAAACACCCATTTACAGCCTGCTGTACTGATCTCCTATCCTACTCTTTTTGAATTCGTTGGCCATCAGTTTGACGAATCCTGGACATGGAATGAGACCTATACCTATGTCCGGCTCAATGGGCATGCTGATCCCAAAATGCTGCAAGCCAGATTTTCTGAAGTAGTACAGCGTTTCAACCAGGCCTATATGGAAGAACAGCACATGGACTGGCATTACCGGCTTCAACCCATCACTGATATTCACCTCCATTCTGACCTTCAGCATGAATCTTCGGTCAACGGCAATGCTTTTTATGTCTATTTTCTGGCAGTAGTAGGCCTGATGATACTCCTGATCGCGTATATCAATTTTGTCAATCTGGTAACGGTCAAAGCCCTCAACCGGGCCAAAGAAGTAGGCATACGAAAAGTTTCCGGTGCGTATCGCGGGCAGTTGATCGCTCAGTTTTTTCTGGAATCATTGATGGTCAACCTGATTGCAGGTATTCTTTGCATTACACTATTGCAAATAACAGCCCCTTACTTTGCTCAGCTGTTTGATGTGAAACTTGCTTTTATGCATGAAAGTCAAACTATTCTATGGATATCTTTTGCCTTATTACTACTCTTTCTCATCCTGAGTAGCGGGTTTTATCCGGCTTTTGTCCTCTCTCGCTACAAGCCAGCAAAGGTCCTCAAGGGAAACATGAGCAGAGATAGATCAGGGGGCACGCTCAGAAAAACATTAGTCACCGGACAGTTTGCCATCACGATGGTGCTGATTGCTTTGACATTGGCCGCGACCGTACAAATCCGTTTTATGCAGCAGCAATCGCTGGGCTTCAGCCCGGAGCAGATTGTAGTCATCAAAGGTGCAAAGTCATATGATTATGGCTTCGGAGACAACTTTGCTGCATTTGAAAACAAAGTCACCTCTCTAGCCTCTGTAAGAAGTGTATCGGGTTCCATTGTAGTGCCCGGACATGAGATTTATAATTATAATGATCATATTTTGTTGAATGGTAAAGAAACAGCAGGCGTTTTTTCTCTGAATTATGTAGACAAAAATTACTTTGCTCATTATGGCATCCCACTTCTCAGTGGACGAATGTTTACCGAAGAGGCACAACCCAAATGGATAATTAATGAGTCAGCAATGCGCCTTTTTGGATTTGACAAACCTGAGGAGGCGCTCTCCCAAATTATTGACAGAAACGGCCAGCAAGGAGAGATCATCGGGGTAGTCAAAGATTTTCATCACCAAAGTTTGAAAAAAGCTATCAGCCCAACCTTATTTTACTGTAGCAGGCAGCACAATTATTATTCAGTAAAAGTTGAAAGTGGACAGATAGCCGAAACGCTTAAGCAAATCAAAGCATCATACAAGGAATTGTTTCCTGGCAGTCCTTACGACTACTTCTTTCTGGATGAGTTTTTCAACCGGCAGTACAAAGCCGAGCAGCAGTTTAACATCTTTTTCCGCATTTTTTCTGGTTTGGCTATTTTTATAGCCTGCCTGGGTTTGTTTGGGCTGTCCACTTTTATGGCTACTCAACGCACCAAAGAGATAGGCATTAGAAAAGTGCTGGGTGCATCGGTTAGCAACATTCTTACTTTGCTCTCCAGGGATTTTATCAAGCTGATCATAATTGCCAGCATATTGGCAATTCCTTTGGCCTATTGGGTAATACAAAAATGGCTGGAAAACTACGCTTTCCATTTTGAGCTTTCATGGTGGCTTTTATTAGCTCCGGTGCTGGTCTTAATCATAATTACATTATTTACAGTAAGCTTCCATACCATCAAAGCCGCTTTCACTGATCCGGCCAAATCACTGCGTTACGAATAGATTTTTTAATGATGGATGATGACTATGTAATTAATGTCATCAGTCATTATACATTCTTCATTAGTCATCACTAATCCATAACATTTATGCTGAGAAACTATTTTACAATCGCTTGGAGAAACTTGATCAAGCACAAGGGTTTTTCTTTTATCAATATCTTCGGATTGGCGACTGGCATAGCCGCTTTTGTGCTGATTTTTCAGTATGTACAGTTTGAACTGAGTTACGATACTTTTCAGGAGGAAGGGGAAAATATTTATAGGGTAAGGGTAGATCGCTATCAGGATGGAGAGTTGGAATACAGAAATGCTTTTACCGTACCAGCCTTGGGTCCTACTATTATGGGTGAGATACCCGGCGTAGAGGATTATTTCCGGCTGGCTTACTGGGCCAAAAGCAGCACCCTGATCTATCAGCCGAATGAAAAAGAAATGCCGCTAACTTTTAAAGAAGAGCATGTCATTTTTGCTGACCCTGATTTTATCCCCTACTTTTCTCTGGATTTGCTGGTTAAACAAAGCGACTCCCTGCTAGCACAACCTCATCAGATGATCATAGCGAAATCTATTGCCCAAAAGTATTTTGGAGAAGACTGGCAAAAGGAAGCCATTGGCAAAACAATCACTGCTTATAATTCTACCAAAGAAGGTAAGGTCAATTTTGAAGTGGCAGGTGTTTATGAAGATATTCCCCAAAACTCACACCTGAATTATGATATCATCTTTTCTCATGCTACCCTACCTTACTTTTTACCAGAAGAAATACCGGAAGAACAACGGCTGAGCATGTTTGAAACTGCCTGGGGCCCCAATGCCTGGTATACTTATTTGGTATTGAATGGTGAAGTCAGTTCTGAGGAGGTTGGACAAAAAATTACTGATCTTATACAGAGCCGAAATCAGGCAGAGAACACCAAAGACATATATCAATTACAAGCCATACAGAAAATTCATCTACATTCTAACCTGCTCAATGAACCTACTGCAACGGGCAATGTGAGGTGGGTTTATGCAATGGGCATAATTGCATTCATTACCCTAAGCATTGCCTGGATCAATTACATTAATCTGTCTACCGCCAGAGCCGTGAGCAGAGCCAGAGAAGTAGGACTACGAAAAGTAGTTGGCGCCAGAAAATTTCAGCTATTAGGGCAGTTTCTGCTGGAAGTAGCCATGATCAATACTGTCGCCTTTGTATTAGCCATTACCCTGATTCAGCTCAGTACTCCCTATTTCAATAATCTGAGTGGAATATCTTTCAGCTTATTTTCAGCTGAACTAGCCTGGCTGTGGGCAATCATTTTAGGAGCCTTTACTATTAGTACAGTATTGATCGGCCTTTACCCTGCCCTGATACTCTCTTCCTTTCGTCCTACTACAGTCCTGAAAAATCAGCTTGGCTCTCCGGTAAAAGGCCTTAACATCAGAAAAGTACTGGTGGTCTTTCAGTTTGCTATTTCCCTGATATTGATCACCGGGACAATGGTCATTTACCAACAGATTACTTTCATGAAAGAGAAGGACCTGGGATTTGAGACCACCCAAAAACTAATCATTGAAGGTGCCAATGTGATGGAACAGGAAACTTCTTTTTTGCAAACTGTTAAAAACTTACGAAATGTAGCCACTATTAATCCTGCAATTAAAGCGGTAAGCGCGGCCAGTTACGTACCTGGTGAAACAGATCGTGAAACCCGGATGATTGGCAGGGATGAAGAAAATGTTAAAGAAATCCGAGACATCAGTATAGACGCTGACTATTTTCCAACCATGGAAATTCAACTTTTGGCCGGCAGAAATTTTTCTGATATTGAAGAACAAAACCAACACAAAGTCATAATCAATGAGTCGGCTTCACAGTTGCTGGATTTCAGTTCACCAGAAGCTACCATAGGTGAAACATTTGGTGTAATCAACAATTGGGGAATTACATCCTATGAAATCATCGGGGTGGCTCCTGATTTTCACCAAAATGCCTTACAAAATGATTATGAACCCATTGCTTTTTTTAACGAAATATATGATGGTAGCTATGTCATACAAATTGATCCCACACAAACAACTTCTATCAGCAATACTATTGCTTTTCTGAAAGCCAAGTGGGAAGAAGTATTACCCAACAACCCTTTTAATTACTATTTTCTGGATACCTATTTTGACCGCCAATACCAGTCAGACCAACGCTTTGCCAGCATTTTCGGTTTATTCTCTGTACTCGCCATAATCATTGCCTGCCTGGGACTTTTAGGCTTGTCTTTTTTTTCGGCTGTGCAACGTACCCAGGAAATTGGCATTCGCAAAGTATTGGGTGCATCGGTCAGCAGTATCCTTAGACTGCTTTCCAGAGATTTTGTCAAGTTAATACTCCTTGCCGGTATCATTGCTATTCCTTTTGCATATTGGGCAATGTACAAGTGGTTGCAGAACTATGCTTTCCGCATTGAAATCAGTTGGTGGCTGCTGATTCTTCCGCTTATTTTGGTAATGGTTCTGGCGTTACTCACAGTATCCGTACATACCATTAGAGCAGCATTTACTAATCCCTCACAATCACTGCGGTATGAATGAATTGAAGTAAGCCAATAGTCATTTTGATGGGAATAATCAGTTAGTACAAAACAGAATGCCAGCACTTACGTTCAATAACTAAACCCTTGTGTTATGTCGCGAATTTTCCCACTTATCATGCTGGCATTTCTGGTCAGTGCCTGTCAGGATTTTGACTCTACAAAAATTATTGCTCCTACTGACTTTCAGATAGAGGCAGTTAGTCTTAATCTAAATGGTGATGTATTGCCTACCAATGTGGCCGCTCAGAAGGTAGAGCAAAATTCACAATATACGCTCGTAGGTGCTACCTTAAAGCGTCAAGGTAAAGAAATAGTGGGTATCTGGCTGTTTGATGAAAACGACCCTCAAGCCATAAAAAGCATCAATGAAATCGCACTGACTTATTCGCCTTTTCCTAAGCAGAATAAATTAAAGGTTACGAGCGAAGCCCGTAACCTTTCAGCTTTTTTACAGCGATAAAAGAACCTTTATTCTTCTTTGTCCAATATCTTTTCGATTCGGTAAAGCACGTCATCTAGGTGGATGTTGGTTTCACGATTTGTATTTCGGCGAAGTGCTAGTCCTACATCATTTTGTAGCATATTCAACTCCTCACGTACTATGGCTCTTATATCCGATTGGCTAACGTCTACATCGGTCCAGCCGTAGTACTCTTTATAATTATCAGACATGCTGCCCAATTCATTGTCCAACAGAAATTCCATTCTTTCCAGGTAGGCTCTCTGAAGGTTTCTCCGGTAAGGATCAATATTTTGTCCCCGGTAAATTTCCGACCATATGCCTTCTCTCAGATCATCCATCATTACCAGCGCAGTATAGGTATCCTGTCCATGCAAAGCTTCCGCCTCAAGTTGACGCGCCAGTCGCTGAGGGTGCATCAGATCATTAAGTACATTTTCCTGAAACTTCCTGATTCTGTCCAGTATTCCTGCATGCTCAATTCTGGTCAGTATTTCTTCGTTGATCATCCATTCCGGTGTTTCAAAGGCATTTTGGAGCAGAAATTTCATGGCCTGCTTTTGCTTATCTTCGGAAACTACTTCATAAACGGGACCTTCCTGATCGTAGGTTTTGTAGTTTTCGTATACTCCTCCTACATTCTTGGTTACGTGCCCCATATAGCGGTACCACTGCGAAATTAGCTGACCGTATATTTCCTGTAGCTCCTCATAGGTCTCGTTTTCTCTATACGTCCATTCCATCAGTTCTGGCATGATTTGCTTTAGATTGGCCAATCCATAGCCACTCGCTTTGACAGCATCATCACCTAAATCTTCATTTTGTGAGCGTGGATCAATTTTAGCTCCGGACTGGCGACCATAAAAATAGGCCGGATCATCTGCCTTTTCTTTCACCCACTCATCCAATACTTCCTCAACCGCTTCTGGAGACTCTTTGTCAGGAAAATAGGTATACCCCCACTTGATCGCCCACTTATCATATTCTCCTATGGCTGGGAAAAAATTTGTCACTCCATCTTCCGGCTGAGCGATGTAGTTAAAACGTGCATAGTCCATGATAGATGGAGCAGTACCATGCGTAGCAGTAAATGAAGGCGACCTAAGAGAATCTACCGGATAAGCATAACTGGAACCCCAGTTGTGAGGAAGTCCAAGCGTGTGCCCTACCTCATGAGCAGCCACAAAACGAATAAGCTGCCCCATCAGCTCTTCTTCAAATTCCACATTACGAGCCTCAGGATTTGCTGCTGCTGTCTGTACCAGGTACCAGTTGCGCAGCAGATTCATGACATTATGATACCAAAGTATATCACTTTCCAAGATCTCTCCGGTGCGAGGATCATGCACATGAGGTCCCTGCGCATTCTGGATGGGTGTTGTGATGTAACGAATTACAGAATAGCGCACATCTTCAGGAGAGAATTCAGGATCTTCTTCTTCACTGGGCGGATCTTTGGCAATGATGGCATTCTTAAATCCAGCTTCTTCAAAAGCTTTTTGCCAATCTTCTATGCCTTGTTTCAAATAAGGTCTCCACTCCATGGGAGTGGCAGGGTCAAGATAATAAACGATGGGTTTTACCGGCTCCACCAATTCTCCCCGCTTATAGGCCTCTTCGTCTTTGGGTACCAATTGCCATTTGGTGATATATTCGCGTTGAAAAGCCTTCTGCTTGTTCATGCCATAATCATACTGCTCTATGCTGAAGTAGCCTACCCTGTTATCAGCCAGACGGGGCATCATAGGCTCTTCCGGTAAAAGTATCATGGACTGATTCATTTCCAAGGAAAGCGTACCTGATTCAGCATCTGCGGGAGGCTCATCGGCATTATAGGTAAGTACATGTCGTACCTCCACATTTTTGGGATAACTGTGCATATGCTGCACAAAACTACGACTTCCGTCCAGGTTCTTCACTTTGAAGTTCTTACGTTGAGAATCGTTCAAAGCACTGATGAGAGGAACATCAGAGGTAAAAAAATCATCCACTTCTATCACCACCGTGCTGGAATCTTCGGCTATCGTCTGAATCTTAAAACTCTGAATCACCGGTTCAAAATTGTTGTTTTTGACCGATTGGTAGATGGGCTGCTCCATATCCGCCACATTGGTATAAGATACATGGCGCATCAATATTTGCTTGTCTTTTCGCTGAAAGCGGATAACCTGCTGAGAACGCGCTTTCATTCCGGCACCACCAAAACTTAAATTCGGTGTTACCCCAGAAATTCTGCTGACCAAAAGTATTTCTCTTTCCAGCAAGGTATCGGGCAACTCGAAGTAATAGTTGTCTTCTACCTTATGCACAATAAAAAGCCCGCTGTCTGTCTGGGCTTCTTCAGTGATCACTTCATCGTAAGCGGTGAACTCACCATTTTTTTCATCCTCTTTGGCAGAAGCATTTTCAGCATCAGCATCTTTTTTGGAAGATGCTCCTTTAAATACCGAACAGCCGGCCAAAAGCATACACAAGATTAGAGTTAGGTAATTAATTCTGTTTTTCTTCATTATTGGCTCGTTTTTACATCTATTATTCCTTTGTGGCAGTTAAAAAATTTAGGTAAAGTATGCCACACTGCGAATTAAACCAATTATCTAAAAGATACCAACAAATAATTAATCTACTCATTATCAAATAATTGCAAAAAATACCTGTGTTGTGTACGACTTTTATCGTACTATTATTTGCAATTACGACAAACATCGTATATTATTGAAGTACGATAATAATCGTACAACTATGAAAGACAAAGAAAACAACATCCCCAAACCTACCGAAGCGGAGCTGGAAATACTACAGGTACTTTGGCAATCAGGTCCGGCCACGGTAAGAGAAGTACATGAAAAACTGGCTGAGAAGCGAGATATTGGCTACACCACTACCTTGAAAAACATGCAGAACATGGTACAGAAAGCCATGCTCACCCGCGATGAGGAAAGTCGTAGCCATATTTATCATGCGCAACTTCAGCAAAAGCAAACACAACAAATGTTACTGGATCGTTTTATGGAAAGTGCTTTCGGAGGTTCAGCCATGAATCTGGTGATGCAGGCATTAGGTAATCGTAAAACATCTAAAGAAGATCTACAAAAAATCAGAGCACTCATCAATAAACTTGAAGGAGGTGAAAAATGAAAGAAGCAACTTTAGATCAGTTAATCAATGCACTGGGTTGGACCTTACTCCACAGCCTTTGGCAGTCTTCCTTAATCGCACTTTTTCTGTACCTCGTAATCGTATTTTCTAATAAGTTAAGTCCCAATATCAAATACATTTTAGGGGTCACTGCCCTGCTCTTTACAGGCATACTTTCGGGTACCACATTCCTAGACCTCTATTTTCATCATCAGCCTGAATTGAAAAATCTTCAAGATGAAATTTACCTGGGAAGTGGTTTTAGCGCTGCTCCTTTCCAGATTACCTACGAGAGAGCAACAGCTTCTGAAGCAGCTAACCAAAGCTGGCAATTTTCATCATTCGTTGATCAGGCAAAATTATATATTAATTCTCATCTGCACTGGATTGTCCTGGGATGGGTAGTGGGTGTATTGGTATTTTCTTTAAAGTTTGCAGGTTCATTGATCTACATTGAGAGGCTTAAGAAAAGATGGGTAACACCTCTTGCTGAAGATTGGCAAAACAAGGTGCATTGGATGACGAAGTGTCTGAGACTTCAGCAAAATGTAAAGGTGATGGTATCTCATATGGCTAAAGTTCCGATGATGTTGGGGCACCTGAAACCCATTATCCTCATCCCTGCTTCAATGCTGAGCAGGCTACCTGAAGATCAGTTAGAAGCAATCATCGCTCACGAGATTGCCCATGTTTACAGAAAAGACTACTGGATCAACCTCCTACAATCCCTATTTGAAATTATTTTCTTTTTCCATCCGGCAATCTGGTGGATCAACAATGTAATCCGCTATGAAAGAGAAAAATGCTGCGATGACCTGGCCATTGGCATTTGCGGAAGCTCTCTTACCTATGCAAAAGCTCTGGCTAGTGTGGAAGAAGCTAAACTTCAACATAGCAGTATGGCTCTGGCGATTAATGGAGGAAAAAGTAGCCTATTACACAGAATAGAAAGAATACTGGAACCGGGAAAAAACGACGGAAATCCGATGGCTCGCTTTGTATCTGTCAGTCTGATAGTGGCAATACTACTTCTACTAAGCGCAAGTGGGGAAAGTATAGCATTTCGCTACGGCGATAAAGTACTAGATACATGGGAAGCGGTTCAATTTCCCAATTCCTTAGCAAAGCTGGATACTTCAATACAAGTGGACATTGATAATGACATAGACCTTGAGTTTGATGAGGAGGTAGAAATTTCTGAAGAAGATAATTTGGATAAAGAGATTGACCTGGACCTGGATATTGATATTTCTGATATAAATTCTGATACTCTGCCAAACACAAAAGAAGGTAATTTATCAACCATTACCATACTGCGTCAGTTGAGTGATAGCCTTTCGGCTCTGCATAATCTGGCAATTCCTAATACTCCGCATCCCGATTCACTTCATGCCTACATGTTTTCTCTAACAGACAGCAACATGGTGAAAAGTTTGCAGCGATTGAAGCAACTCAATTCAACCCAGCAGTATCATTTGCCTGCCCCACCCTCAGCATCTGGAATATATTTGTTTGACGTTGATTCTTTGATACAAATCCATGGGCTAAGCAAGGCAATATCACCGACTGTAATAAGGCTTGACTCTGTTTTGAACGATATGCGTTTACGTACTAAAACATTAAAACCTGCCAATATACTACAGGACACTACTTTGGAAAAGAGGCTGCGAGAACTGGCGGCTTCTATGAGAGAAAAAGAAAGAGAATTTGAGAAGCTCATGAGAGAAAAGGAAGAGATCATTCGGGAGCTAATGGAAGAAAAAGAGGTAGAGCAAAGGGAGCAGAAAAGAGTGATGGATGAGCAAATGGAAGAACAGTTAGAACAACTGAAAGAACTCATGCAGAAACAGGAGAAGCTTGATGAAGACCAAATGCGTGAACAGGAGAAACAAATGAAATTGCAGGAAGAGCAATTAATGAAACAGATGGAGGAGCAGGAAAAACTAATGAGACAGCAAGAGGAGAAAATGGAGAGGCAGGAAAGTCGTTTTGATAAGGCAAATCAGGCCCTTGAATCTGAGCTTTTAGAGGATGGCCTTATTGAGCCGGGGGAAAGATATAGCTTCAAAATCTCAAATGAGGGCTTTTTTCTGAATGATAAAAAACAATCTGATCAACTCTATCAGAAATATCTAGACTGGCTCAAAGACAATGATGTATTTAGGTATGAAGAAGGTTCTACTTTAAGTATCAACCTTGTGGCAGAATAATTATTGATCATACCCATTTGATAAATTAAAACACAGCTGGGTTGGCTGTGTTTTTTATTGAAATTCAAGTTTAATATTCGTTGAGTTTCACTTTAATTTGCTTTAAATTAGTTTTGTGACACAATAGAATACAATCAATTTGAGTAATAGTAACAGGAGGTAGAGGAACATGACAAGCCACGAATTTGAAAAATTACCCAGAGAGAAGAAGTGCAAATATGTGTGGAACCGCTGCACTTTTTTAGCTACCCGCTTTCATTACGATCATCAGCGTCGCTTCAGGATTAACCTGTATCACAACGGTAAATTTTTTGTAGAGATCTGGTATAACAGCAAATATGATTATATAGGGGATATTGTTTCTTTTACTGACAACAAATTGCTGGATCCCTACTTGTCCGATATCAAACTAAACACTTTTCCTGCCTAGCTTGATAATCAGTTTTGCATTTTTACTTTCTTCTTGATGATCGTCTTTGTAGTGAATGATAAAATGGCTACTGCACCTAAGGCAATGCCGATAGCTATCCATTCTCTTCCTCCCAGCATTTCCAGTTCAAAAATATCTCGGATACCGGGTACATAAATCAGTATCACCTGAAGTACTAAGCTGGTTGCTACGCCTATCCATAACCACTTATTGGTAAATATTGGTATAGAGAAGTAGCTCCTCACTGCTAATAGCAATATGAATTCTGAGATTACAACGTATGTAAATGCTGTAGTCTGGGCTAGCTGTAGCTGTTCTTTATCGTTTCCTCCAACCCAGTAAAAAAGAATTAGTGCACCAATGGTAGAAATTACTGCCAGAATACAGGTAAGAATGAGTTCTGGCTTAGGAAGAATTCCAGAGCTCCCTTTTTTAGGCTTCCGCTCCATTATATCATCTCCATAAGGATCTACTGCCAAAGCCAGAGCAGGTGCCCCATCTGAAATTAGGTTGATCCAAAGTAACATAATGGCTGTAAGTGGTAAGTTCCAACCTAGTAGAGTAGCTATAAAAATAATAAGCACTTCAGATAAATTACCAGACAATAGGTGCATGATTGCCTTTTGTATATTGTCATAGATACCCCTTCCCTCTTCAATGGCATGTACAATGTTGGTAAAAGAGTCATCCATAAGAACAAAGTCTGATGCCTCCTTAGCCACATCAGTACCTGAACCCACTGCTACACCGATATTTGCTTTTTTCAAGGCAGGAGCATCGTTAACACCATCACCAGTCATGGCCACCACATTTCCATTTCTCTGGAGAGCTGCAATTATTTTTTGCTTATGTTCGGGAATCACACGAGCGAAAACACTAGCACCTTTCTCCAGGTGAGACTCCAGTTCTTCATCCGACATATTACTCAGGTCTGCCCCGGTAAGTACTTCTCCTTCTATGCCTACATCATCACCAATGGCACTTGCCGTTTCCTTATAGTCACCGGTAATCATAATCACTCTGATACCTGCTTTTTTTGTAATCTCAATAGAATCAACTACATCTGGGCGGGGTGGATCAATCATTGCCTGTAAGCCGACAAATGTGAGCCCATCTTCTTTAAACTCTCCGTTATTTTCTTTATATGCAAAGGCCAGTACTCTCAACGCCTGTTTGGAAAAGTTATCTACCTGCTCTTGTATACTATTCTTGACTTCTTCGTTCAGCTCTACTTTTTCATCTCCATTCATTGCATGCGAACATACTTCCAGAATCTGATCGGGCGCACCTTTGGTATAGACATAGTCTTTACCATCTTTCTTTACCAGAACGCTCATTCGCTTTCGGTCAGAGTTAAAAGGGATTTCGTCCAGACGTTCGACCTGACCATTTATTTTGGCTTTATCAGCCACTACTAATAAAGCTGCTTCTGTAGGATCTCCTGAGATTTTCCATTCCCCTTCTTCTTTCCCTATTGAAGAATTATTACAGACTTTCCCAATTTCAAAAAGTAGTGCCGATATCTCTTCTTTCACTTCTCCTTCAGGTTCATAACCAGAACCTTCAATTTCTGTCTCACTCTCCAATGTCCAGGCTTTTTTTACCGTCATCTGGTTCTGGGTGATCGTACCGGTTTTATCAGAACATATCACATTACAAGAACCAAGCGTTTCTACCGAAGACAGTTCGCGAACCAGTGCTTTGCGCTTCAACAATTTTTTTACACCTGCACTTAGTGCAATAGTCACTACTGCCGGTAAGCCTGAAGGAACTGCAGCTACAGCTAATGCTGCTGCTACCAATAAAGCATCAAGTATAGCATTCCATGAAAAGCCATTTTCCAGATAATCGCGTATCCCAATCACTGCAAGTACAATTATACATATGCCGATGACTGCAAAACCAAGACGTTTACCAAACCTATCCAGTCTTTTCTGCAGGGGGGTGAGCTGTTTTTCTGAGGTTTTAACCATCTCGGTGATCTTGCCGATCTCGGTCTCCATGCCGGTTCTCACTACTACTGCTCTGGCTGTTCCACTCTGAATATTGGTAGAAGAAAACAGCATGTTTGACTGATCCCCGATCTGCACATCCTCATCAAGCTTATCTACACTTTTTTCAACCGCTAAACTTTCGCCGGTAAGCGCTGACTCTTCTACTTTTAGCTCTTTAGCTTCAAATACTCTTACATCTGCCGGCACCTTATCTCCGGCTTTCAGGTAAATCACATCCCCTTTGACTAAGTATTTAGAGTCTATTTCTTTGGTTTTGCCATCTCTTACCACATTAGCCTTCACTATGCCCATCTCTTTTAATGCCTGTAAAGACTCCTGGGCGCTTACTTCCTGGTAATAACCGATGATCGCATTGGCAATAAGTATGGCGGCTATCACGATTGCATCAGAATATTCACCCAGTATCAGGGACAACACCAGTGCAAAAAGCATGATGTAAATGATAAAAGATTTGAATTGATTGATGAGTATTTTGAGCTTATTAATCTTTGTTTCTGTATCAAGCTCATTGGGCCCGTCTTTTTCCAATCGTTGTTTGGCCTCGCTTTCAGAAATTCCCTCCGGTGATGAACTTAGTTCTTCAAAAGTATTCTCAGAGGACTGCAGGTAGTATTCCAAGGTAATTGTTAGGTTAAAAAGTAATAGCTAAAAAAATTATCGGATATATATGGCTAAACTCAAAATTTAGAGAAGTGTTTTATGCTAATCAAGCTCATTGAGTAAAAAAAGTAGTTCGCTAAGCATCATAGCAGTAGCCCCCCAAATAGTTTTTCCTCTAATTTGAAAGGATGGTGCCTCTAGTACTCGCCCATCATAGATTTTTATATCTTTTACATCATAATTTTCGGGAGCTTGTAATGCATTGACACTCACTTCTGTGATATCTTCTACTTCTAGTGGGTCAGGTAAATAAGAGGGTTGGTTCTCAATCATAGCTAAGATTGGAGAGACGGTAATATTACTTGGCGGTATATACAACTTAGACAATTCTCCTAACACAAACTTACGATCTACTTTCACCCCAATTTCTTCATGAGTCTCGCGTAAGGCAGTTGCTATTAGGTCTGTATCCTGCGGTTCATGTTTACCACCTGGCAGCGCCATCTGCCCACTATGCACTCCATCATATATAGGTCGCTGTATTAACGGCATCCATAATTGATTGTCCTGAACGAAAAGTAAAATAAGTACAGCAGCCCGCCTGGTATGCCTGGGTGGAGTAAGCCTTGCATTTTTATGCATATGCGTAGACATCTTAAGATGGGCCTCCCAGCCAGGCAGGCTCCGGGCTATCCTTTCTGTTAATAACTTTTTTATAGAATCAATTTCCATATTCAGCATTCAGAATTATATAAAAAGCTATATTTAATTTGTCTACTTTAAGGCGTACAGCAGTTAGTGTATTTATAGCTTTTCCGTTTATGTATTTTATTTATATGGTTTTGAGCGCCGCACATTGACAATAAATATTACTCTCCGCTTACCAATTGTCAAGTGTTTGCAAAGGTTACTTCTCGGATAGAATTCGGTTTTGTAATAAACAAACCCGGGAATCAGGTTTATCAATTTTCATTTTGCTAGGCTAATAACCATTTAAGAATCGCTCTTTATATTAAAATGATAATAATTTTAATTTAACTTATAACAAAGTTTTGTTTGTTTCATTAGACTAAAAGAATCACTACTTTTCAACAGCTTACATTGTGATAAATGCACATTAATCTGCATTAATATTTTTAACAACCGTCCATGCCATCTTTTACTAATTACAACAAGAAAATATCACTCAGAGTTAATTATAAAAAAATTATCAATATAGAGTTGATCATTGTCGCTTCTTTGCTTCTGCTAAATTTGATTCAGCAATTTCTCATCTATCAGGGCATACTTCCGAAGCTTATCACTTTCATTGATTTAAATGAGGAAAATAATTTCCCATCATTTTTTTCAGGTATGAATCTGATTTTTACAGGCTTAATTGTACTATTAATCAGCCTTTGTAACGATAAAAAAAACAAGTTTTATAAACACTGGTTCTTCATCTCATTTCTTTTTTTCTTTCTGGGTACTGATGAACTGGCAAGTATTCATGAAAGAGTCGGAAGATATACTTCCATTTTTCTTGGTGTAGAGAATACTATTGGTGGGTTTATTTGGGTTCTTCCATTTTCCATCTTTCTCCTTATCCTTGCATATTTTTATCTCCCCTTTTTGCTTCACCTTCCTTATAAATATAAAAAATTGCTGATTATTGCTAGTATCGTATTTGTTGGTGGAGGAATGGTAATGGAAAGTATCGGTTCAACTTTAGTGGGGGTAAGTGATTATTATCCACTTGAGTATATCATTGAAGAAACAATGGAGATGCTCGGAGTAATTATTTTTTTGTATGCTTTTTTTAAATATCTAAAAAATGAAGTGGGCAATTTCAACTTGTCATTTTTCTTCAATGATTCAGAAACTGCTAATCAATAATCAGTATTGTAGCATTTTTCAGTTAATCGTTCTAAAAAAAAACTGCTAATAATTGTGAATAATTAGCAGTGAGATGGTAACGAAATCTAGATTTTATTAATTTTTTACTCTACCTCTTCAATTACCAGATTATGATTTGTATAAATACATATATCTGCAGCAATGTGAAGGGCATCAGTGACAATCTCTTTGGCAGATAGTTGTGGGGCATGCTTTTTCATAGCCATTGCCGCAGATTGAGCATACATACTTCCTGAACCGATGGCAGCAATTCCATTGTCAGGTTCAAGAACATCTCCGTTTCCAGAAATGACTAAAATTTCATCCTGATCACAAACGATCATCATGGCTTCCAGACGGCGGAGATAGCGATCGGTGCGCCAGTCTTTGGCAAGTTCTATCGCTGCTCTTTTCATATTTCCGCTATACGCTCCTAACTTCTCATCAAATCGGCCAATCAGGGTAAATGCGTCAGCAGTAGAGCCAGCAAATCCTGTAATGATTTTACCTTCCTGAAGCTTCCTGATTTTCTTTACATTTCCTTTGGCAACAGTATTTCCCATTGTAGCCTGTCCGTCTGCTCCTATCGCTACTTTTCCGTTGTGAATAACTGCGAGGACTGTAGTTGATTTTACTTTTGGCATCATAAAATGTTTTTTTAAAAAAGGCTCAACACATATGTATCAAGCCTTTTTAAGCAATATTAATTTATATCAAAATCCGGATAGGATCTTCCATATAAGATTTAAAAGTTTGAAGGAAAGCGGCCCCAATGGCACCATCTACAGCACGGTGATCACAAGAGAGCGTAACTTTCATGACATTGCCCGGAACGATCTGCCCGTCTTTTACTACCGGAGTCTCTTTGATACCTCCCACTGCCATGATACAGGCATCCGGTGGATTAACGATAGCAGTAAATTCTTCTATGCCAAACATGCCCAGATTGGAAATAGTGAAAGTACTGCCTTCCCAATCTTTAGGTTGTAATTGTTTGTTTTTAGCTTTGTTAGCAAGATCTTTTACTTCAGCAGATATATGTGAAATGGTTTTGTTATCCGCAAAACGAACCACGGGAACCAGAAGTCCTTCATCTACTGCTACAGCAATACCAATATTGATATGTTGATTGAAACGCATCTTATCTCCTCTCCATGAAACATTCACTTTAGGATGCTGACGCAGCGCAGCAGCTACTGCTTTTACTACTATGTCATTAAAAGATATTTTTACCTGAGCAATCTCATTCATACTCTTACGCGCAGCAATTGCTTTTTCCATGTTAATCTCCATGGTAAGGTAAAAATGAGGCGCAGTAAATTTGCTTTCAGCCAATCTGCGCGCGATGGTTTTACGCATTTGAGATACGTTTACCTCTTCATAGCGTTCCTCTCCTACTATTTCAGGAAGCTTAACCGGAGCGGCTTGTTTGGCTGTATCTTTTTGGGCAGCGGCGGGTTGGTCGGCTGCTGGAGCAGCAGAAGGCTTATAGCTCTCTATATCTTTTTTGACGATTCTTCCATTCTCTCCTGAACCAGCTATCTTAGAAATATCGAAACCCTTATCAGCTGCCATTTTACGTGCTAAGGGAGATGCTTTTACACGTCCACTATCAGAAGTTGAAGCACTGCTCTCTTCAGCATGAGTCGGCGTATAGGCAGGAGCATTTTTTTCCTCAGCCTCACTTTTATCCTGACCGTTGGAAGCACTACTTTCTGCTTCGCTTTTGGGCTCTTCACCGCCTTTTTTCTTAGACTTTCTAGCTTTTAATAGTTTTTCATAATCTGCCCCTTCCTCACCTATTACTGCAATTACACCATCTATCTCAACCGATCCACCTTCCTCTACGCCTACATAAAGAAGGGTTCCATCTTCATAAGACTCAAGTTCCATAGTAGCCTTGTCAGTTTCCACTTCAGCCAGTATGTCTCCGGATTCAACTTTGTCACCTACTTTCTTTAGCCAGGAAGCGATTACACCTTCTGTCATCGTATCACTCATCTTAGGCATGGTGACAACAGTAGCATTAACATCCGAAGCATCCACTGATTCTTCAGCTTCTTCTTTACTTTCATCATCTGCTTGATCAGACTCATCATCGTCTTCAGATGCAGTAGATTCTCCGCTTTCAATTTGCTTTAACAGGCTGTCGATATTTTCTCCTTCTTCCCCAATTATTGCTATAACTCCATCTACCGGTACAGCTTCGTTTTCTTTTACTCCGATATAAAGCAAGGTTCCGTCTTCAAATGACTCAAGCTCCATTGTTGCTTTATCGGTTTCTACTTCAGCGAGTATATCGCCAGACTCGACTTTATCGCCTACTTTTTTCTGCCAAGACGCGATCACACCCTCTTCCATGGTGTCGCTCATCTTGGGCATTCTGATAATTTCTGCCATAGATTTAGTTAGGAATATTTATTTGCCTAAAGTTATTTTGTTCAAAGCACACTGCAATATGCAAAAAACGAAGCCAAATTACAGATGATAATAAACTATATCAATGAGAAAAAGCCTTATTTGTTTATTAAATAGCTAATATACAGTGATGTGATGCTTTTTAAAAAAGTTAGGCCGGGACTTCTACTAAGCTAATTATCAAGTACTTTGATCAAGGTTGAAAATTCTGTAGTGCTGCTAATATCACATTTACAATAAACGACAGTTGTGGGCTCCTTGATTTGAAATGAAGGTGAATACCAGCCCAATATAGGATCAGTACTTCCTTTCACAATTTCTACAGACATTACTTCGGGTATATTGAGTTCTACTGTTCGTGCATTTTTATGCTTTAACAAAACCTGATGCGTGCCTTTTTTTTCAATTTCTACTGATGGATGCAAATGCAAAGGCATTTCAACGATATGAGATTTTTTATTTTTAACCACTAGCTCATCAGTAATTTCCAGTTCTTCTACATCCTTGTTAAGCTGCAGTTTTCTTTTATGTACCACGCCCATTTTTTTATAGCCATCATGGCTTGCATTTACCATATCAATATGGGCATTACTTTCCTGGGCAAGCACTTTTGTTTGATAATGATTCAGCCACATGGTAGGTCCTGCACTCATTGCCTGATCCACCTGATCTATACGAATTGTATTATGGGCCAGAGCACTCAAAAAATACTTGCGCCATTCTGCTTCTGTATGGTAAGTATAAGTACCTGAATCAGTGATAATAGGATAACCATCTACATGCAGTACAAAAGATAAGGCATCTGAATGTCCGTGAGCTGCAATGGAGAGAAACCCCAGAGGAGCCGCATCAAAATGAACAAAAACCTCTTTATTTTCTTTTCTCTCTTGCTTTCGTAGGATAAAATGCCCTTCTGAAATATAAAATTTTGAATTGCTGTTTACAGAAATTGGTGAAATTTGTTCGTACTTCTTTCTACCTTCTTCTCCTAAAAGAATAGCATTTTTAGTATCAAAATCATTATCCTGACACTTCCATTGCGGTTTATCAAATAGAATCACTCCTGAGGTGAGGATAGACTTGAAATTGTCAAAATTAGGAGCAGCATCCAGGATTACTACTTTCCCATCGTCCTCATCCCCATAGTAAACTAAATTCCCTCTAAGGTCCATCATTTGGAAAATATACTCGCAGATGCTTTCTAAGCGTTCACGATATCTTTCTGAGAAAGAAAAACCACAACGCTCGCCAACTACATAGGGTATTAGGAAAAAATCTGTAATGAACTGTATATACTCAGCGGCTTCTTCTTTGTTTACGCCATTTTTAGAATGCTGCAATATTATTTCCTGTTCCAGGCCTACCTGGGCATGAGCTCTCCATTTATCCGATTCTTCAAAAATCCAGAAACATGAAGCGATGAATAGACCGGCATGTTCACTTATCAGATGATTATTGGCCGACGAATACTTGGAAGGATTTTGGAAACTGTATCGCATATGCAGATATATGCAGGGTAACCATTCATCTTCTACAAAGCTTTTAAAGTCAGAGTTTTTTTCTACTAGTTGATTTACATCCAATATTTCCCAGCAAAAGAACCATACAATCAATCGGATATTGACCTCAATATTGCTATACCAGTTTACTCCTTTAAGGTAGGGATTTGACGCTATCCAGGATTTGGTAAGGTCAAGAAATTGTTGAAGATACTTTTCCTCTTTGCTTTCTCTATATTGTAAGGCAATAAGCGTAAGAAACTGCAGACGGTTGACTTCCCAGACATGTTTAGCGCTTCCAAATTCTTCAGTTCTTATGTTAATATCCTTAGAAAAGGACATGGGAAATCTTTTTCCCGATGAAATGTCAAGATGCCAGTCTATAGAAGTATCATAGGGAAAGTGCTGTCCAAAAATTTCAATTTCCTGCTTATCATTTTTTATTTCAACTTTATGGATTGGTAAAACTCTTTCGGGTAATTGGAGAAGATTTTTTTGTGTCGGTAATCTTTCTGAAGGCTGTTTTTTTTCTTTCTTCTTTTGGTAGAATTGCTGTGCACGAAAAACAACTTCTGGTAAAGACATTGTACGAAGCCGGTAGTAGTACCAAGAAAGTGACATATAAATTTTGTTAGCTTAAGTTATTTGAATGGCTAAAAATTCGTAAATGTTAACTTGAATAGCGCTTTATTTACACTATCCTTTGATATATTAAAAATAATGAATCTCTTATGGTTTTTTCTGCAAACAACTAAAGTTAATTATTGATTAGCTTTTCATACAATTGAATATATGATTCGGTCATTTTTTCTAAACTGAAGTGCTCCAGGATTCTTTGCTTACTGGCATCTCCCATTTCAGACCTAAGCGTTTCATTATCAATCAACAGTTCAATTTTTTCTACCAACTCATCTACAGCAAATGGCGTGATGACAAAACCAGTTTGCTGATCATCTACAATTTCAGAAGTACCTCCTCCTTTAGTGGCTATCACGGGTTTGTTTAAAACCATATACTCCAGAATAGCATTAGAAATTCCTTCGCCATGGACCATATCATTGGTAGTGAGAACGCCGATGTCAAAAAGATTAATAATGGATTCTACTTTTGACTGTCTGCCCGTAAAAATAATTCTATCCTTTTGATTATCAAGCACCATTTTTTGCATACTATCAAGGTTCTTTCCATCTCCAATGGCTAAAAATGTAATATCATCTCGTTTCTCAACAATTTTGAGGGCAGCTTTGATGTAGGTTGCATAATCTTTACGATCTTCAAACTTACCTACCATTCCCACTACATATTGGGTTTGTATAGAGAACTTTTTACGGATTTCATCTTTAGGAAGCAATCTTCCTATTCTCTTTAAATCAAAACCATTATGAAAGGCATAGCTTCTGGAAGGCGGTGCATTATAGGCTTTTAACCCAGCCTTTGAATTTCCTACTATCGCATGTGAAAAAGGAAAAGTAATTTTTTTTCTGATCATGGCCTGATCAAACAAACTTTTGTTTTTAGGGGCATCAGCTATGGTAGCATTTACAAATTTGATATTTAGCAGCCTTACAATTGGGGTAACGTACACTGAAGCCATAGTAGCCCAGCTTTGAACAATATCCGGATCAGACTTTTTTATTATATCGTATATCTTTTTGAATATACTGACGTCTTTTTTGTAACTACGTTTTAAAAAATGAATTGGAATGCCCAGTTCATAGAGTTCTTCATATTGCACTACATCGGAAAGTACGATTAACTCACACTCTATATTTCTTTTGACCAAGCCTTTTAAGAGTTCTATTAACCTTCTTTCTTTGCCACCTGTATGAAAAGAATCCGTAATTGTTAAAATTTTCATGAATTTTGCAGAGTAATTTTATGATAGACAAAAGTAGAAAAATACAATTTTATTACATAACAATAAATAATTAAATTTTACTACATTTTATACTATAAAATTTCAATTTAAACTTAATATTATTAAATTTGTCTCAAATTATTATTATCAATATCAAGTAAGTTAATATATGGCATCTTACTTTTATATATATATAGTTTCAAGTGTAATTCTAGTGTTTTACTTTATTAGAAAAGCAAAACCAGAATATCCCATTCTTACATTTCTAATTTGTCTTTGGATATTTAATGGTGATGTGGCTAATATGGAAGGGTTAAAAGTGAGTGTTGGTGGAGCATTTGACCTTCAGCCATTAAGAGTTTTATTCTTATTTTCAGTAGCTTTTCTAATCATTGACCCTTTCATTAAACAATACAAAAAAAGATCTAACCATACCGAATTTCGTGTACAACCGAGATATGAAGCCTATCTTATTGCATTTACGATTGTTTCTGCAATTTCGTTTATTATTTATACTGCTTCAAATCCTGCCAAGCTTTTTGTAGCACTTACAACAGTCTCCAGTTTTTTAGTAATTTATTTTGCTGTAAAAAGAGGGGCAGATGAAGGGATGAAAAAGGTTGTGAAAAACTCTTTAGTTAGCGTTGCAGTGATTTCTTGTTTAATCGCTGTGTATCAATTAGTAGGAGACCAATCATTTTTTAGAGTAAATCCAGACTATGGAAGAACTGCGTTTGGAGGATTACTAAGATCTACTGGTGTATTTAGAGATGATTATATCCACTCATATGTAGTGTTTACAGCATTGGTCTGGGTTTCATTTACAGATTTCTATGGCATAAAAAAAAGAATTTTAGGTGGTATATTTTTGGTAGGAATTCTAGTAGCATTTATGCGTATGGGTTATGTAGTTACAGCCTTCTTTGTAGCTCATGCAATAATTTATGCCAGTAATGTTAATCTTAAATTGAAAGTACTGGTGATTACATTTTCAGTTATCATTAGCGTCTTTGCTCTTTTTCTGGTTTTAAGTAGTGGAGTGATGGAGTCTTCAGTCGCGCAAGAGAGAATGATGGATGAAGGTACTATGGAATTAAGGTATGAACTGTATCAGAAGGGTTTAGAAGTAAGTTTTAGTGATATCAATGGACTTATTTTTGGTTATGGAGGTACCGAAAGCCCAACCTATTATAAAGCTATGTATGATGTTACAGGAAATCAATCCTGGGCTTTAGGAGAAAGAGGGGGGTGGCATAATTTATTTTTAGAAGTATTATTTTTTAATGGGTTACCTGCATTAATTTTTTTATGTCTCTTTTTATATTCAATTACTCAATATTATCTACGCCTGAATAAAATTACTGAGCATGAAGAATATTATATCCCTTTCTATCTCGTAGTAGGCTATCTTATAGCAAATCTAACATTAGGTTTGGGACTGGAAACAAACTTTGGGATTATTATTGCAATCTCATCAGCTATAATGCTAAAAAAGAGAGAAAGTCAGATTAAAATAGAAAGCTCATATGCCAGCAAAAACTACGCTTGAGAAAGCTTGGAAGAAAGTAAACTCAAAATCTGGCCGTCAGATTTTCTCACTTTTAGGCTCAAATGTTTTGGTAATTGTTTTAGGTGTGGTGGTAAGTATAATCAACACCAGATTACTGGGTCCAGAAGCTTATGGTGATTATAAATTTATTCAATCTCTTTGGGGGTTTATATTAATATTACTTACTGGTGGGGCATTCAATACTGCTGGAAGACTAGTAGCATTAAATGAATATCAAGGCAGGAAAAAAGAGTTATTAGGCGGTATATTTACTGTATCTGGGGCTACCTGCTTTCTTTTCATGATAGTTGTTCTTGTGGCCTCCTACATTCAAGAAAACATCTACGATAATGGATTGGGTGAAACCATCAGATTACTTTTGCCAGTGGTGTTCTTTTTTCCCTTTAAGGAAATTCTGGAACGTATATTAGAAGGTGATAATAGAATCTATGATTTATCGGCTTACAGGCTATCCCAAAAAATTCTCTACATAATCCCTACTTTCTTAATTGGGTATTTTTCTACACTCACCTTGGAGTTATCTCTTCTTATTCATCTTTTGGCAATCGCAATTTTTTTACCCTATGTCTATATAAGCATGAAGCCTAAGTTCAAGAACTTGAAGAAAAGCTTTATGGTAATCAAAGAGGAAAATGCAAAACATGGATTTCCTATATATATAGGTTCCCTTGCAAGCAATGGAAGTCAACATTTAAGCGCATTTACAATCAGTTACTTCCTAGATAATGTGAGTGTAGGGTACTTTGCACTTTCAAACACAATTGCAACTCCCCTAATGATGATTCCTCAAACTATTGGAACAACATCATTTAAAAAGTTCGCAAATTCTAAGAGTATACCTGTTAAAACTGTACTAGCTACTATAGCAGTTTCAATAATAGCTTTGGTTGCTTTTAACATTATAGTGAAATATGTAATTCTATTTGTTTACTCAGATGAATACCTTCCTGTTTTACCATATGTTCGTTTGGTCTCATTATCATATGTAATTCAAGGATTTTGTTTTTTCATAAATAGATTTTTGAGTTCTCATGGAAGAGGTAAGGAGCTCAGAAATGCATCATTCGTGAGAGGAGGAATAAATATTCTGGGTTTTATTGTACTCGTCAAATACTTTGGAATTGATGGCGCTTGTATAACATTGATCATCTCAAATGCTGTTTATTTAACCACTCTTTATTTTCAATATAAAAGGTATATAAGAAGCTAATAATTTATGGCAAAATTGGTATATATAGTTTCTACTGGGCATTCGGGATCTACCCTATTAGATTTACTTATTGGGTCTATTCCTGGTGTTTTTTCTACTGGTGAGATAAGAAGACTCCCATGGCAACTTGCACATAAAAACTTATCAGAGAAATCAGTGGACAATCAAAACATCTGCAGTTGCCTCAAACCCTTCGATAAGTGTGAAGTTTGGACACATGTAGTTGAAGAGTTAAGTAAAGATGCAGGTTGTAATATTATGGATCATCCTGATAAGTTTCCCATTAGTATGTTGATTGGGCACGAGGCCACTTATAAGATGACAGTTAAAGATTATGCATACAATGGCTTATACAAAAAAAGCCTTATTCATTCCAATTTACATTGGTTAGCTAATATAATATACAAAACTCAACTCGAGAGAATAAAAAATAATTGGAAACTTTTTGAATCCATTGAAAAAGTAACAGGTGATCAATTTATAGTGGATTCAAGCAAAGATATAGCTCGCTTCCCTTTTCTTCATACCTATAGACCTGATGATACCTATCTTATTGTAAATAAAAGGGACTCACTCCGTTTTGCTAATTCATATATTAAAAGAGGACTCTCTCCAAAAAACAGTCTAAAAGCTAGATATGGTTTTTACAAGACTGTTTATAAGATAATAAATAATAATCCTAGTATTAAATATATGGATGTTTTATATGAAGATTTATGCGAAAACCCTTCTTTACTGAGAAAAAAGATTGCTGATTTCCTTGGTATAAAACTTTCTTCATTGGAATATAATATTAATACAAAAGATTATCATTTAGTTGAGGGTAATCCAATGCGATACAAAGGAGAACTGAACATCCGAATTGATAATAATTGGAAAAAGAGTCTTAGTAATGATGAGTTTAAAACTATTACGCAATTATCTGAAAAGTATAACATATAAACTTTCATGATTTTTTTCATTAGATTTTACAAACAATGAGAATAAAAATAGTTTTAAAACAACCCTATCCTATAGGTTTTGCTTCAACAAATCGGGTTCACCTTTATGCCAAAGGGATGGTAGAAGCTGGCCACAGTGTAGATATATACATACCTGTACCTCCCTCAGAAAATAGTTACTTAGAAAATGTGAAGGTAAAGGGTGAGTATCAAGGCATTAATTATTTATATACCTCTAATCGTACACAGAGAAGTAAGAGTTTCTTTGGAAGAAGGCTACACGACATTTGGGGAGTAGTTAATGCTGGCATTCAATTATTTAGAGACAAAAAAAATAGTCATGCTTTAATTCTTATCAGTACAGAACCTTTTCATATACTTTTTTTCAGGTTTGTAGCAAATATTTCCAAATTAGTTTATCTGACAGAATGCAACGAATATCCATTCGTATTTAACAAAAGCGGCTCAATAAGAAGTAGCCGCTGGTTTCAAAAGTTTTACATTAAAAGACTTATTTCATTGTATGATGGATTGATTGTGATCTCAAACAATCTGAAGTATTTTTATGAACAGCAAATAGGACACAAAGTTTCTTACAAACTAATACCAGTACTTGTTGATTGTCAGGAATTTACAAGTGTACCAGCCAATAAAGAACACTTTATTGCCTATGCTGGGAACCTTTCGCAAGATAAAGATGGATTATATACTCAGCTCGAGGCTTTTGCTCAAGCTAGTAAAAAGTTTCCTGAACTAAAGTTTTATATTATAGGTAAAGCGCAGAGGCCACAAACTAAGGAGAAAGCTGACGAAATCATTAAAGAATTAAAAATTCAGGATAAAGTTATTTTTACGGGCTTTATAAGTCGGAAAGAATTGGTTACTATTTTCAGAAATGCTAGTGCTCTTATGTTATATAAGCCAGACAGCATTCAGGCTGAGTATTGCTTTCCCAGTAAAACTGCTGAATATCTTGCTTCTGGTTCCCCGGTAGTTACCACTTCCACTGGTGAATTAAAAAACTATTTGAGGCATGAAGTCTCTGCTTTATTATCTGATCCAAATGACAAGGAGGCACTTGCTAATAATTTAATCAAAGCGTTATCAGATGTCAATCTGGCAAAAAGAATCAGTAAAAATGGATTTGAAATAGCTTTAAATGAATTTGATTATCAATTACAATCTCAAAAAATTATTGAATTTATCAGTGAACTTCGTTCAAAAAAATTTCCGAGGCCCTCAAAAAAGAAACTTCTCAATAGCATCTGAACGATTCATTTGATTTTGCTGAAAATACATAAAAAGCGGTAAGTTTAAATTTACCGCTTTCCTAAACTTCTTAAAATTTATTGTTTTACAACTCTTCTGCTGTCTATATGCTCACCATTTTGATAGATACTTAAAATATAAATACCAGGCTTGTTAACCACATATGTATCAAGCTTTAGTATCTGGTATCCTTCATTTAGAGTAAATGTTTTTTGAATCACAGAGCTTCCAGTAATGTCAGATAGGCTTATTTCATATTTAGAATCTATACTTGAGCTAAGCTCTATGCTTATGTATTCATCAAAAGGCACAGGATAAACACTTAATATTTCATCCCTGTATTCTTCAATAGAAAGTTCATTTTCCAAAGACTCATTGGGTATTGCATTGTCTTTTACCACATTACTAAGCCTTGCGTTACTAGGGTTGTTGACAAATAATACATTAGCAGGGATCAATCGCTTTGAAATTCCCGGACCGCTATATCTTACTTCTAATATTTGGCCTGATACATTTTCAAAGAAGTCAACTTCTATCACATGATATCCTGAACTAAGGGAAATAGAACCAGAACGCTCGCGAGGTCCATGTGTACCATCATTATCTACGACCTTTGAACCATTGATATACAATTCGCTACCATCATCTGAATTGGTGTAGAAAGTATAATTCCCAGCATTTTCTATCTTTATATAACCTTCAAAAGCAAAGCCAAAGTGTTCTCCTCTCTCTCGGGGGGCAAGCGTAAAATTAGAAACTATTCCTGTTTTACGGGCTTGCATATTGTCATAATTAGGAATATTAGACCAGCTGCCTTCGTAATATTTATAGTTAACTCCATTGGCAACATCATCACCTGGTTCTGGACTAGGTGATGGACTTGGAGAACTTTCGCCTTCTCTATATAAAACATTGGAAGGGATCAATCGCTTTGAAATTCCCGGACCACTATACCTGACCTCCAATACCTGGCCTCTTGTTCTTTCAAAGAATAAGACTTCTATGGCATGATAGCCTGAAGAAAGGGAAACAGAGCCAGAACGCTCACGAGGTCCATGTAAACCATCATTATCTACGATTTTAGATCCATTGATATACAATTCGCTTCCATCGTCTGAGTTAGTATAGAAGGTATAGCTGCCGCTATTTTCTACCTTTATAAAACCTTTATATCTAAAGCCAAAGTTTTCTTCTCTATCTCTGGGATTAAGAGAGAAATTAGAAACATTACCTGTTTTGCGGGCCTGTATATTATCAAAGTTAGGAATACTTGACCAGCCACCTTCAAAGTACTCATAGTTTAATCCATTGGCTACATCATCTTCTGGTTCTGGATCTGGAGCAGGTGATTCGCTACCTGCCTCTCTAAATAAAACATTAGAAGGGATTAAACGCTTTGAAATACCCGGTCCACTATACCTAACATCTAATACCTGACCAGCTGTTCTTTCAAAAAACATAACCTCAATAGTGTGGTACCCAGAGGATAAATTTACAGAACCTGACCTTTCTCTTGGTGCATGTATTCCATCATTATCAACGACCTTTGATCCATTGATATACAACTCACTTCCGTCATCGGAGGTAGTATAAAATGTATAACTTCCACTATTTTCTATTTTAATAAACCCTTTAAATAAAAAGCCAAAGTTCTCTTCTCTATTTCGTGGAGCTAATGAGAAATTTGATACGATTCCTGTCTTACGGGCCTGCATATTATCAAAATTAGGAATGCTTGACCAGCTACCTTCAAAGTACTCATAGTTTAATCCATTGGCAACATCATCTCCTGGTTCAGGATCTGGAGTAGGATCTCCACTACTTGAACTGTTTACTGTGATTGTGACTTCATCAGAGCCGCTTTGCCCCTTATTATCTTCCACAGATAGTCTAAACTTATAAATACCCTCAGAAAAGTTGGTAAGTGTGAGTTTATTATAACCATCTTCATTCATACTTACGTTGGGCCCAGATGTTTTACTCCAGTCGTAAGATGAGATACTACCATCATCTTGTACATTAGCCTCAATAACTATCTGGTTGAGGGGTAAAGTATATGTTTTGTCAGAACCTAAGCTAACTGTAGGAGGATTGTCAGAGGTAGATGAAGAACTTCCAAATTGATAAGCACCAATATCAGGCCTTCCTGAGACAGACACTCCCGCGATGCCTTCAGTAAAACCTGAAATACTCGTACCATTATCAATAGCAGGAGAACTTGATTTTAATTTATAGTTGTCAGAATTATGATCTGCAAATACCTCTGAAGCTGAGGCTCTTACATCCCCACTACTATTGTAGCGACTTTCACTTGTTCCTGAGATCAGCAAATTATTTGAAGCTCTAATAGATGTGTTTACATTAAGATCTCCATTTCTTCCCCACAATATATTATTTCTTAATGAAATTCCATTTGTGTTCCCAATATACACAGCCTGTTTTTCAAGACTTAGTGCAGTATTATTGTAAATATCGATGTCTGTGCTTGATGAAGGGATTGATATAGCTTCACCTTTTACATCATAAATTAAATTACCATAAATTTTAATTTTGTCTCCACCATTAGTAGTGATACCAACCTGAAGACTTGAAGAGGAATGTCTAAGATTATATACCTTATTGTAGCGAACTACTACATCTTCACTGGTTACCCTACCCGCGCCTGCTTTGATACCATTTCCTGCGACAATAGAACCTGAGGGAAGTGTGGAAATATCATTATACTCAACTATTATGTCTATCCCACCAAAAAGATCAATACCATCATCTCTCCATCTTGTAATCTTATTATTTCTAATTACCAGACCGTTAAAGTCTCCGTATCTCGCAACTATACCATCATCAGAAGCATTAGAAACAGTATTATTTTCAACTATACCTCCTACTCTCATACCTCCATGCCCATATATACATTGAAAAAAACCTGACACTTCATTTCCAATAACTTTTGTAGCACTACTCATTCCCCCTTCTAACAAACCAGCATAAACGATTCCACTATTACCATCATTGCCCTGGACTTTACAGTTAAGAATTTCATTTCCCACAGCATTTCCCCTAACAGCTATTCCACTTCTTCCAGAAGGAGCTATTGCATGTATATTTTCAACTTTAATATAGCTTTTTATTCTTATGTTGATTGCATAATCACCACCACTAGGTGCAATAATTGGCATATTACCTGAACCATAAGCACCAAAAGTAATCAATCTGCCGGAAGTACCACTTGTACCAGGTAGAAGTTCCTCATTCCACCTATCTCCCCTTCTAAATAATACCTGATCACCAGGTTGTAAATTGGTATCATTTACTTTTCTAATAGTTCTCCAAGCTGCTGATGAAGACCTTCCACTATTACTATCATTACCGGAAGTAGAAACATAATATGTGTTCTGAGCATAGACACTCATACACATAAACAGAAACAATACGGATAACTTAAGCTTAGTAAATACTTTTCTCATGTTTTCAATTTTGTAATTTGTGTAGTCTAGCTTGTTTGGGTCAAACTCTCAGCCACATTATTGAAGACATGAATAAATACAACTTCTAAATACAATCCAAAAAACCTTGTATTAATACAATTGTTCTTTAATTGTGAAATCCTTGAATGTTTAGAAGTTTACTAACTGATAAAACAAAATTTATTCTGGGTTTCAGCAATCAAAAAATATATATCAAAAAAAATACTTTAAAAACGCTTGGTTAGATCATTTTATAATAATGATAGTAACAGTGCTTCATTTTGAAAAAAGTGGAACTAGAATATTTTTTTCATAGGCAGTTACTCTATGATGAACATTCAGAAAAACTAGGCAAATTTATTATCTGACAAGGAGTATAAATTTAGATTATTCTGGAAAACCTATAATTGATGCTCGAGGAGATATTATAGGTTATTGGCAAGCTTTACAGAGAGTTCAATGAGATGTGCTGTTTCAATCTTTCTAAATTTTTTTCGGCAAGATGTACATACTATTATTCTAATAATTCACGAGAACAATTGCAGGTGGCTAAGTGACAGAAGTCTAATTTTGTACTTGCATGCTCGGTAACAAAAATGTATATCTGGATAATGGGTCCGATATTAATAACATGGATTGGCAAATACTTTAAGTTGTATTCAAAAGACTGTTATTTTCACACAAATAGGATATCATTGTATCAAAGGTCTCTCCTAAGCATATAAATAAGTCTAATAATGTAGTTATATCACATTCTGCATTTCTCATTTCATTTTTAAAAAGCGATTAATTTACTTTTTTAACATTTAGTTTCTTTCCACTGCTTGTGCATTAACCTTTTCTTTACAAGTGTTAATGATCAGTTTGTACTTACCCGCTTTTGATTTAATTATCTGATCTTCATTTACAATTTTGATTTCAAAAGGTATATGTCCAACTTTTGTTCTAATTTTATTTCTTAGCATTTGCTCATCTTCACAAGTATAATCTACACATGGAACAACATTTACTACAAATGAATACGGATCATTCTGTACAATTTGAGTAAATTTGACATTTTCTACACCTTTAAGAGCTCCACTCATCCTACCTATATGTGTACCATCATAAAAGGTTAATGTATCATCTTTCCTACCCTGAATACCAATTATTTCCTCCACTCTCCCGAATTGATCCTGTTTAATATTTATTATATCATCCATTTCATATCTTATGATAGGGAAACAATGATTTATTAAACCAGTAGTCAATACACAATTCTCCTTATATTCATTAATAGAATAAAGAGGGGCTTCATAATACTTTCCATCTTTTAATTCTTCCAGAGCAATAGATCTTTCAGCATTTCCGTACCAATCAAATACTCTACTACCAAAAATCTGGCTTATTTTATTTCTTTGAAATTCGTATAATGTTTCAGAAGAAGTAAATATATATGGTACCGGATATGTCCTATTAATAGACTGCAACATATTACATAAGGTCTCCATTGAACTGGGATATGCATAAATTGCATTAGGTTTAAATGACTTAATTTTTTCATAATACCATTCTGCATTTTCCTCCTTTAAACTAAAACTTGATAAAAAGAGTGTTTTAGTATATTTATCAAAGCTTTCTCTATTAACTGCATCCAGGTCCCCTCTTAGTGATATTGCACGCATACCGGGTTCATGTCCGCATAAGCTTCTTTGAGCCCAGAGATACGCATTTTCTTCTATTACAGATTCATAATCTCTATATAGTGTAAGTGGTGTACCTGATGTTCCGCTGGTATACCCTTTTGTCAGCAATGATTTATTGGTGGTTAAAAATTCTTGGTAATGTTTCCTTATATGTTCTTTCTTAAGAACAGGAAGTAAGTGTAAATCATCTATAGATAGGATCTGATTAATGTTTACTCCATGCTCATCGTAATATCTCTTGTAGAATTCAGATTGGTAATAAGCTCTACGAAATGATTTCAGAAATTTATCATTCTTTAGTTCAGCTAGTTTTAGCGAATCCATATCATGATATTCTTTGACACGTCTTAATCTGGTATTAAACAGATAATTGTATCTAAGAAGGTAGTTTGAAAAAAAGCTCATATTTTTCATATACAAAGTAAATGTTAAGCTATTGAATAATGGTAATATTGTTTATTCAATAAAAACAAAATAGTTGTGATTTATTTAACTGGATAAAAGCTAATTATTTAATTGAATTAATCAATCCTGATTGAAAGACTATAATTTGTTTATACATAGCACTGAGTATTGAGATAGTTTTCAATTTACTTATAAAAGGTTCGCAGCATTCCTCATTTCTACATAAAACTAGTAAATAAATTAAAAAAAATATAATAATATTACAATAAAATTTTAGTAAAAAGATGAATTAGTTTAAGTCAAAAAAAAATTAATATATTCATATTTATATCTTTAATTTAACTATGCAAATATTTTTTTTGACTATTCTATTAATATTTAGGGCTTTCAATTTGAAAATTTTCATATTAATGCTTTATCAATTTAATATTTTAAAATACTAACTGTATTCATAGGACTTTATAAAGGCAGTATGGGCATTGTACAATAGTTCATTAACTATATGATATTCTTACACCGTAATAATTTTTCTAAAGCAGAACTTATATCTACTGATGATCATATTTAAACGCAAGAACAGGTAATACACACTTCCCCCAAGGCCCTTAGAAATTGATTTTCTGGCAACTAACATTCTTACTGAACTTAAAAACATGCATCACTTTATAAAGAGGACAATCATGGATTAGCGTAAATACCGCTTAATGGCGCTTTGCTTGATAGTAACTCACGAAACGTCGTGTGTAACTAAATGAAAATTAATATGAAGCGTTATTTACAGAACTACAAAGTTGTTGTGGTGTTATTCAGTATATTTATTCTGTCTTCTTTTCAAAGTTTTGCTCAACCCCAGATAACAGGTGCCAGGATCATAGACAGCCGGAGTAACTATCTGGAGGTTACCTTCAGTGAGAATATTTCCGCTTCCAATGCCGAGGGCTTCCGATTAGTCGGTGGAGCTGCCCGTATTAAAAGCCTCCTCGGGGGTAG
>NZ_JBBPHP010000038.1:0-68490 GCF_038039535.1 Catalinimonas locisalis
TCGTAGGAATGATGTCCTCCCTGAAAGGTTTTTTGAGCGTGGGTGATCATTTGCTTTTTCCATTCAGTAGAGAAGTTCTTAACTTCTTTTACAGAAAGCCCTTCCTCATTCTCTTTATTTAACCCTATCTTTCGTAATTCTTCTCCATCCAGAAATACGATCTGATAATCACGGTTGATGACTACAATCATCACCTTAGGAAAGTAGCGTGCAATCGCAACATATAAGGCGTAGTTTTTCTTCGCCTGCGCATCTGCCTGCCGGGTTTCGCGAATCTGGTACTCCAGGGATAAGTTCGTTTCTACCAGCTTTTTAACCATAGCAGTTAATTCTCTGGTTCTTTCCTTTACCTTTTGTTCCAGTTCTTCGGTATACGATTGCTGTTTGATTTCTGGGCTGAGCAGGGATTCTACTGACATGTTTTGCTCTATCACGGTGGCTGCCCAGTCTACACCATTGATGATTAATGATATCTCATTTTTTCTGGGTGATCTGAAGTCCTTGAAAAAAAAGATGAGTGCGCCTAATAGTTTTCCATTCATTCTGGAATGAATAGGCGTAATCCACCAGCCATTGGGGGAGAGGTGCTTACCGTCTTTCCAGATAATTTTTTTGCTTATCGGTTCAAAAGATGTATTGCTGCTGACATCAGGCAGATGTTTGAACACAACAAGTTTGATAAGTTCTAGCAAATCAGGGGATAAGGAAGGAGCGGCAGCAATTTGCCATTGATGGGAAGTATGATTGGCCACAAGTATGGAAACCAGAAACTCATCAGACTGCTTTTCTACCCATGTAATAATCTGCGACAGTAAATCCTTTACGGGTGCTTGCTGAGCGATACTTTTCTGTAGTTGGTTTTTCACAATATCAAAGTCAGAGCTTGAAAACATTCATTTGCTTTTTAAAGTGGTAGAATAGCTATAGGCATATGAGAATGAAATGATTTTAATCATCAAAAATGAGCGACTTACATCATTGTGTCCTGGTTTTCATTTTGTTTAACTTTGTAATAACAATTTCAGTTTATGTTCTAAATGTAGTTTAACCATAATGCAACTACTTTGATATAGTAATTTCTAATATGATGGAAACAATCACAACCCGGCGAGATGACATTGTAGGTTTTCGCATAGATGGAACAACCAGTGAAGCAGATTTGAAGCCTGTGCTAATCCAACTAAGAGAAAAACTTAAGTCCCATGCTAAGGTGAGGTTGTATGTGGAATACGTGGATACTCACGGCTTTTCCATGGATACACTGATAGAAGATCTTAAGTACAATTTTGGGCATCTTGGTCACTTTGAAAAGGCAGCAGTAATTACCATGAAAGACTGGCTAAAACAAGCTGCTCAACTGACAAATATGATCGGGGACATCAAACTAAGAAGTTTCCATTTCTCTGAGAAAGATAAGGCTGGCAGATGGATAGAGGAGTAGTAATTTTTTTATCATTGTTTAGTTAAGTTTAGGTGGTGAGAATCCATAAGTATTTTTTTAAGGCTTCTCCTCCAAGGCTGGCTGTAAAACCCGAAGTAAAATTCGGGTTTTTTTCTTATAAATTAGTTTTCTCATGGTTAATACATGCTACTAAGCATAAACATTTTAAAGTGTAGTTAGCTACCCTACTCAGATATTTCAATTTTTTATTCATTAGATATGAAAAGCAGAAAGCACAATCATCCCACCATTATACGGGGGGCTCTATGGAATCGGAGATCATTTTTGAGAAGCAGTGCGCTGTCGGCTATGTCGGCTGCTTTGGGAACTGAAATAGTACATGCTGCCCATCTGCCTGCATCTTATGTGCCCTTGGCTTTTACCTTACAGAATAGCCCCCTTAAAGGAAAAAATGAGGAGATGATCGTTAGAAACGATAAACCGTGGAATGTGGAAGCACCTCCGCATTTGCTGGACGATGTTGTACCCCCTTTTCCAAACATATTTATTCGCAATAATGGTCTCATGCCAGAGAATATTGATGTAAGTACATGGACTCTTACTTTTGGCGGAGAGTCTGTGAAAGCTGAAAAAACCTATAGCCTGGATGAACTCAAAAATCGTTTCAAAGCTTATACGTATCAGTTGGTATTGGAATGCGGAGGCAACGGACGTTCCGGTTTTTATCCTCCTGCTTCTGGCAACCAGTGGGAAGAAGGGGCGATATACAACGCTGAATGGACAGGCACCCGTCTCAGGGATATATTAGAAGATGTGGGCATCAAAGAGGATGCAATATACATTGGGTATTATGGTAAAGATAAACATCTCAGCGGCGATCCTACCAAAGTGCCGATCTCGCGTGGAGTTCCTATTTCTAAAGCATTACAGGATGAAACGCTGGTTGCCTGGGCTATGAATGGAAAAGACATTCCTATTGAGCATGGATATCCCCTTCGTCTGGTGTGTGGTGGCTGGCCGGCCTCTGTTTCCGGTAAATGGTTGCACAAAATTGTAGTGCGCAATCAGGTACACGATGGTCCCAAAATGTTGGGTGACTCCTACAGAGTGCCCAAACATCCTGTTCAACCTGGCGCCGAGGTACCTGAAGAAGATATGGTGATCATTGAATCAATGCCGGTAAAATCAATAATTACCTACCCTAAAACAGGAGCAATGTTCGATTTGTCAAAAAAACTATCAGTACGCGGACATGCCTGGGCAGGGGAAAATGAAGTATCTAAAATGGAAGTTTCAACTGATTTTGGGGCCACCTGGATAAACTGCTCATTGAAGTAACCTGCCAACCGTTTGGCATGGCAGCAATGGAATGCAGAAGTGAGCTTTCCTTTGAAGGGTTATTACGAGATATGGGCCAAGGCAACAGACGATCAGGGAGTAGCCCAGCCTATGGTAATGCCTGGCTGGAATCCCAAAGGCTACCTTAACAACGCCTGTCATAGAATTGCTGTAAAAGTAAATTAAGCTGTTCCGCTAATGGAAAAGAAGATCAATATCAAAAAAGAAGAGCAACGTTTGATCAGTGGTCTGCTCAATATTATTAAAATGTTGGTTGGGATTGTTATTTTGTTGATAGCTGGTAGCTTATTTTTTGCTTACCAGGTCGGTTCAGTGGATAAAGGGTCGCAATCTTCTACAAAGTCAGGTGTTGTACAAAAAGACATCTCTGAGGAAGAGTCGCCAGCACCACCTTCTGATTTACAAATTAAAGATGGTAAAGATGTGCAGACGGGTCTGCTGGCTGGAGAGGGGCTACAGCTTGTCAAAGGTAACTGTACAGCATGTCATTCCAGTGCGCTGATACTACAAAATCGTTTCACGCGTGAAGGATGGCATGAGAAGATCGTGTGGATGCAGGAAACACAAGGCTTGTGGGACCTGGGGAAGAATGAAGATATTATTTTAGATTATCTGGCAACCCATTACGCACCGGAAGAGTTTGTAGGGAGACGTCGTCCCCTAAATGATATTGATTGGTACGAATTAAATAATTAAAAAATATACCATAGGTAGTTGCTCTACATCAAATAGAAATTACTCGGCAAGCTCATGGCGGGCTTTTTTACGCTTTCTCATTATAGACAACACATTGAAAACAACAATGCAAAATGCTACCCAACACAGCCCTCCCAGGTATCCGGCTATAATATCGCTTGGATAATGCACCCCCAGGTAAATCCGACTGATACCGATCCCTAAGATCATAAAAATCCACAGGAGTGTTAAAGCAACCTTCAAACCCAGATGCCTGGCATAACGCCAGGTGAGATAGACCAAAAATCCATAGAAAGCCATTGCGCTCATCGCATGGCCACTTGGGAAGCTCAGGGTGAATACTTCTACCATATGCTCTCCCGAAGGTCTTTGACGATTGATCCAGCGTTTTAGCACCAGATTTACTAATGAAGATAAAGCCAGCACAACAGTGACCTGTAGAGAAAATTTCCAGTTCTTATACCGGAAATAGAAAAAGCCTGCAAGTAAGATAACCAAAGTGAGATAACCATAGCGATCTCCTATTTCAGTAAGAGCTCCAAAAAATGGAGTAAGACTTGACGATCGATAACTCTGCACATACTCAGCTACGGTATCATCAAAACCGGTCAGCCCATCATCTTTAAGTTCCTCTAATATTTCTATAAATCCATTTAGGGTCAGTACTGCCAGTATCAGCCCAACAGCCAGTGATATAATGTAAGGAAGGTATTCATTATCATTGTTTAAATATTTTTTCAGGTAAGTCCTGATATAACGAATTCCTGTCCTCAATTGCTCTTCCAGCGCCATAGGTAAATTTTTTTAATAAACGTTTTGGATGAAGGGTAATTCATCTTGACAATTTAAGACTACTGCCAGATAAGTTTTTCATCATTTGAAACTTCCTGATAATCATCAATTATTGGACAAAGTTCGTCTACGCTCATTCCAACTATATCTTTTATGTTAATCTAGCGAATTTTTCTTCCGATTTAAATGGCTACTCGCTGCTGGAGATATTGCCCGGTCGTTTTGCGGTTTTTATTACTAGCTAAACCTTTCCTTACCTCGCTTGTTATAAACAGTTCAATCTAATGAAGTAAGCTCAATGCACTGTTTTTAAATATCTCATGATCTGCGAACCGGCTTTTTTTTCGCAATGCAGCTTTTACTGGGAGTATTTTACAATCTTAAACCCATCTTACCATGAATAAACTATTTGACCTGACTGGTAAAACCGCTATCGTGACCGGCGGAGCCAATGGCATTGGTAAAGCTTGCGCTATTCAACTGGCACAAGCCGGAGCCAAGATAGCCATTGGCGACCTGAAAATAGATGATGCCCAACGAGTTGTTGAAGAAATTGAGCAAGCCGGAGGAAAAGCTATTGCCCTGGAATGTAACATCCTCAAGGATGAGCAGATGGTCAAGCTGGTGGAAGACACTGTGCAGCAACTCGGCGGAGTGCATATCCTGGTCAACAACGCCGGAGGGGGCGGGGGCGGACGCGAAAACCCTTTCAAAATTTCGGTAGATGATTTTGAGCGCGACTTCAAACTCAACGTCTTTAGTGCATGGCGAATGGCGCAGTTGTGTGTGCCGCATATGAAAGGTGCTGGATACGGCTCTATCATTAATATTACCTCTATGAGCAGCGTTAACAAAAGCCCCAACATGAGCGGCTACGCAGCTTCTAAAGCTGCTCTCAATCACATGGGTGCTAACTTGGCGCATGACTTTGGTCCCGAAGTGCGCATCAACTCCGTAGGACCCGGAGCCACCCAGACTGCCGCTCTTAAGTCGGTTCTTACTCCGGAAATTGAAGAAAAAATGCTGGCGCATACCCCAATCAAGCGCTTAGGTAAGCCTGAAGATATCGCAGGAGCCGTGCTTTACTTTGCCTGTCCCATTTCCGAATGGGTAAGCGGCCAGGTGCTATTCGTCAACGGCGGTGGCGTTCAAACCCTGGATTAAATCACGTATTATGGATTTACTACTTTCTCGTCACGTTTATTTTCTTTTGTCAATCACTTTATTGTTCACACTCAATGAGAGCATTGCCCAGCCTCATGAAAAATATCTTTCGGCAAAAGAAAGCGAACCCGGCAACTTCGGTTGGATGCAGGGCTTTCCCCCACCCCCTGACAAAATACTGAAGGTCTCGGACGGTTCTTTCTTTGGGTTTCCGGCCATACGCTGGAGTGGGGTGCACATGCGGGAACTACTGCCCACAGTAAACGTATCAGGCGGTTTGGATGCTTCAGTGCCTTTTGACTATGAACTTGACAAGACTACTGACTCCATAACCTTTCTACCGTGGGGTGCACAAGATTCCATGACCTGGGAGGAGTCGTTGTGGGAAAATTATACCGATGGTATCATTATTATACATCAAGGTAAAGTGGTCTACGAACGTTACTTTAGCGAGCTGACTGAAACCGATGTCCACGCTGTGATGTCGCTCACCAAATCATTTACTGGCACCCTTGCAGCCACCCTGGTTGCCGAAGGAGTAATTGACGAAAATAAACTGGTGGCGGAATACGTGCCGGAGCTCAAAAACTCGGCCTTTGGTGACGCTACTGTCCGACAGGTGATGGACATGACCACCGCACTGGAATACAGCGAAAACTATGCTGATCCTAATGCCGAAGTCTGGAGTTTCTCTGCTGCTGGAAGCCCACTGCCCAAGCCCGAAGACTATGACGGTCCGGTAGGCTACTATGAGTACCTGGAAACCGTGAAAAAAAATGGACAGCACGGGGAAGTTTTTAGTTACCGCACCATCAACGCTGATGCACTGGGCTGGATTATGGCGAAAGCCACAGGTAAGTCGGTTGACGAGTTATTATCCGACAAAATATGGAGCCAGTTAGGAGTGGAGCAAGACAGCTATTACCAGGTGGATGGCCTGGGAACTCCCTTTGCCGGAGGGGGCTTTAACGCAGGGCTGCGCGATCTGGCTCGCTTCGGAGAGATGATTCGCAACAAGGGAAAATGGCAAGGCAGGCAGATCATTCCGCAAGATGCTGTAGAAGATATTGAAGAAGGGGGAAGTCAGGAAGCCTTCGCGAAATCAGATCACCCTGAGCTCAAAGACTGGTCGTACCACAATATGTGGTGGATGACTGAAAATGAACATGGTGCCTTTAGTGCTCGTGGGGTGCACGGACAGGCTATCTACATTGACCCAAAAGCTGAAATGGTGATTGTACGGCTGGCTTCGCACCCGGTAGCAGCTAATGCCGCCAACGATGCTTACTCACTGCCCGCCTATCAGGCTGTGGCCGAGTATCTGATGAAAAAGTATAAAAAATAACCATGAAGAGGAAAGAATTATGATCATAACCGATATAGGATACTGAAAAACAACATTCTTACTGATGATGATAGAGAAAATTTTTAGTAAAGCATTTATTTCAAAAGCACTCTATGGATCTATTACCATATTAGCGGTATTGCTATCTTTCAAGGATCATCAACTATCGGCTTGGCACGGAGTGATGCTTTTGTTTGGGACTTCACTTTCGGTAGCCCTTGCCGAAGCATTCAGCGAAACAATCAGTCAGGTAATCGCTGGAAAGAAAAAGCTGGATCAAAAAGAGCTTGTTGAAATTTGGCATGAAACCAGGCCAGTCCTGTCTGCTTCTTACTTACCCATACTGATGTTATTACTAGCGACAGTAGATTTATTTTCAGTGTCAACCGCGGTAATACTGACAGAATACTTAATCTATGCTACACTTTTCGTATATGGGCTGCGCATAGGATACTTACTGCATGGCCCAAAACTACGGATGTTTTTAGCAGGTTTATTTACTTTAGCAATTGGTGGATTGCTTGGCATTAGCAAATTGTTATTTCATTAGAATTAGGTCACCGCTTAGAAAATTACTATGGTTATGAAAGTCACGATAAAATTTTCAAATGATCAAAAATAACTTACCTCCGCGGTTTTCTAGATAAAAATAAAAGGAGATATGTTGAGGTTAGTACTCCTAATATGGGTTTATCAAAATACATACACAATCCTAATATGAAAAGTACCACCATTCCATGAACTGTCCACACTTTTTCTTGCAAAAACCTTATTATTCTCATCATAGCTTAAAAAATGTCAATACCTTTTACACATGAGCTATTTTTTCAAAGCAGCCTTACACCTTCAATCAGAAGGTAAATAAAAACATAAAGTAAAAGAAGCCCGGTGTAAAAAGTGCGTGTCTTCTTCTTGGTTTTGCCGAATAATAGGCGCTGAAGCCCATATTTAAATGTCTTTTCGTATGGAGTTTTCATAATGCTTTGTGTTTTCAGTAAATGCTAGCGCTCGCTAAATTCTTCCCATCAATCAAAAGTAGCTCATGTTCAAACGATAAAATTAATCAGGCTGGCCGATAGAAAAGCAAATAATTAGCAGAACACTACTATAAATAGTACCAATAAAATTAACATAAACTTAACACAAAGTTAACATATTATATTTTGATATTAAAAATTATAAACTTTCAAATTACTTTTATTAATACATAAGTTCAATGAAAAACCTTTTTCGGTTTTTAAGTGACTTAAAGTTAGCTGTTAAAAGGAGACTTCATACTGCACCCTGAATCTCCAGCTTTGATGCGGGATATCCACATCACTTTTCTCAAATTCAAAATAGGATACATCGGCAGTTAACTTATTGGCATGTCCGTTAAAGAAACAATTGAAGGCCAAAGAAAACTCTTCTCTGGCATACTGGGGAAACCCAAGAGAGGGTTGGAATACTGCGTAACGAAACGCTGGCTCAAATAATGGCTGTGTGGTATCCAAATCATTATTCAGCACATAGCCTGCCTGCCAGAAACCTCCTCTCAGGCGAGTGAGAGTTTGGTTTATATGATCATCAATGTCTTTCAGGTGCATCTCGCTATGCCAGCTGAATGAGCGATACATGAAAGCAGTCTCCAGCAACCATTGGTTAACCGTAAACTGTCCTGCCTCCCCTATTTCAAAATTTGCCAGACTACCTCCTCCTGAAGAAGAAAACCTGGTGTAACGACTCCTGTTGGTTGCCCCTGCCAAGGCCACCGAAGCCAGAGGTTCTTCCCGGTCTTCCAGGTCTGAACCTGTCATAGGTACGGCTTCCCCTAAAAAATTCCATTGTACACGGGCGGTGTACATCAGGTTTTTATCATCATTTTCACGTGCGTTGATGCCCGTACCGGTTAGTACAGCCAGATGATAGTTAAAGTCAGCTATTTTAGACTTTTGGATATGTCCGTATACTGTGATGCCTTGCTGCCGGTCTAAAGTGAATGGACGATTGATGATAGAACGTTCCATCATTTGTTGATTGCCACTGGAAATTACCCTTTCCCGGGTATACTCTGTCTTCCATTGTCCTAGTTTAAAACTCAGCCAGGGCCATTTCTCAATCATTACCCTAAAATCCAATAATCTTGAAGCACCCAGTTCGTACTCAAAATAATACTTTAACCAGGGTTGAAAGGTATGTCCTCCTACCTTGAGACGGGCGCGATTGATTTTAAATACTGTCTCCTGCTCAGGTGCAAAATCCTCAAACGTGATGGGGTCTTGATCATTGGGCGTGGCAAACCTGAACTGAAGCCTGCCACCGATCTGCAACTGAAACTTATTGTCTGGGGCGGTAAATTGAAAGCCCCTTGAAGTATATTCAATTTGTGTGGTTAAGGAATCTTTTGCTTTACCATCATTTTGCTGAGCAAATGTATTATGGAACAGACACACTAAAGAGATAAAAAGTAGGACAGTACTTAATTTGACATTCATGTTATGGACTTTCTGTAATGACTTATGCTATTCAGGAAAAAATATAGCTAGGTATAGGAGCTAGAGACTTTGGAGCGATAGAGGTAATAGACTAAAGTGGATCAATAAGCCCGACCAACTAACCCGACAAATAAATGAAGAAGCTGCCCTTACCTTGGGGCAGCCTCTTTTCAATTGATGATCAATCAATAAAGGAATAAGCATTTTCTGTCACCTGACCATCTTGTGTAAAGACCACCTGACGATCAGTGATATTACTTTCCAATTCTACTTCATAGAGCTTTTCCCCGTCTTTTTCCACGAGTTCCGCGTCATCAATCTGATAATCTTTGAAATCTACCTGTATGGTATTTTTTACCGCTTCAGGAAGTTCACTTGGCTTGATGTCGTATTTGTAAAGAATAAGCTCGCCCATAGCATCAATGTAAGCATTATGATCTATTAGGTTGTGGTCAAATTCCACCTCGTAATCATCTCCATGTTTTTCCCATTCTACATCCCGTGCATCCGGAAAATTAGTCTTAAAAGTATTCAATACTACTGAGGGTATGTCATTGGGATTAATATCCTGTGCGCAAGACATCAACGTACCACTAAATATGAAAAGTGAAATAATAATGATTCTCATGTTATTCGTTTTTGGATTTAAAATAATTATAACCCAAAGGTCAATAACAAAACTGGAAAGAATTGGGAATAGCGGAAAGCTTCTGTTTTTTTTAATATTGGTCTAAAACCGAATGCTGAAATGATGCTGTTGCTGTCGGTAGCTATATTGTATAGTAATATCGTATAAACTGGCTATGGATTTTACAATTGCCATACCCAAACCTGTAGAGTGAGCTCTGGTATTGTTTTTATAGAAACGCTCAAATATTTGCCCTGAATCCAATGGCTCCTCTATACCGGTATTAGAGATGGTAAGGCTGTCGTAGTTGACATTTATGGAGATTAAGCCTCCTCGGATATTATGAACAATAGCATTCTTGACTAAATTTGAGATCATGATGCGCGCCAGCTCCGGGTTCATAAGTTTCTCACAAGATGAGTCTATCTGTAAATTGAACTCAATCTCTCTAAAGTCAGACTGATCTTTAAAATCATCGTATAAATTTTTTACCAGCTTATCAATCGACACTTTTTCAACATCCTGAAACTGCCTGTTTTCAATTTTGGAAAGTAATAGCAGGGATTTATTCATCCGGGTAAGTCGTTCCAGATTGTTCATGACAGTCATTAAGCCGGTGACTTGTGTTTCAGTCAGATCATTTTTCCCTATAAGTAGCTCTAGTTTATTTAGGCTAATGGCAAGGGGTGTTTGCAACTCATGAGAAGCGTTTTCAATAAATTGTTTTTGTTGATTGTAAACATTGATATTACTCTGTAAAAGCTTACTGATCGTATCATTCAAGATGTTAAATTCTTCTACTTGTGTCTTTTGCATACGTACTGACTCTGGTCGGTCCAGCCGAAATTGTTCTAAATATCTGAGTAACTTATAAAAAGGCTGCCAGATACGTTGCAATAGAAGGTTGTTGAGCACAATCATACTTGCGACTAGTCCCAGATAAAGCCACAAAATAGCGTATAGCAGGTCTTCAATCAGGTCATCTTCCTCTACCATAGAGGTAATGATGCTCAACTCATAGTATTGTTGCCCAAGGATAAAAACTGATCTCAGCATTCTTACCGGTTCATAATCTTCTTCATTAAGCATGTATAAGGTAGTGTCTTGATATGTGTCTTCATGCGTGATAGCCTCTTTGGGCGAAATTTTCCTGATCGCATAATTGCCTTCCTGAAAGCTACTTTGATATAGAACCGTACTATCATAAGCTGCTTTCTGAATAATCAGTATTTTGGAGTTCTGTAGCCCATCATCAATACTATCATAAATCTCATCCAGCATAACAAAGTAAAAGATGATAGCCCAAACCGATATAATGATCAGCAGAAGTCCTATAAAGTAGGATGAGGTATAATTCAGTAACTTCACGGCAACACCAGTTTATAACCCACACCGTAAACAGCCTGAATCTCTATGTCTGCCTGTTGGTCTTTTAGTTTTTTTCTAAGATTCTTGATTTGTGAATATACAAACTCAAAACTATCCGACTCATCAATCTGATCTCCCCACACATGTTCCGCAAGTGCTGACTTGCTCAACAGACGGTTTTTGTTGGAAACAAAGTATAATAAAATGTCAAACTCTTTACGGTTAAGTTGTATCTCTTCTCCATTTACTGTTACCCTGCGTTCATCCGGATCTATGATCACATTTCGCACGTTAATTTTGTTTGAACCATCAAATTTTTTCCTGCGTAGCACAGATTTCAGGCGGGCATGCAGTTCTGCCATATGAAAAGGTTTAGATAAATAATCGTCAGCCCCCAGGTTAAGCCCCTTGATCCGGTCATCCAGCGAGTTTTTAGCAGAAACAATGATTACTCCCTCTGCTTTATTGCTTTTTTTTAACTCATTTAATATATCCAAACCACTACCATCAGGTAAAGATATATCCAGAAGGATACAGTCATATTCATAAAGGTGTACTTTCTCAAGCGCTGTATCATAATCTATGGCTGTTTCTATCAAATAATTTTCTGCCTGCAGCGATTCTATGATATTATTACGCATATCAGCTTCATCTTCTATTACTAATACTTTCATTTTTTGGAGATTAAGGTAATATGCAATTAAGCGAAAAGAATATGGAAAGATTTAGGAATTGAAATCTTCTCTTCAAACAAATCGTGATAAATAACATGAGTTTACTAAAATTCCTAAGAGTCTGATCATTTATGATTGAGAGTCCGGTCTATAGTGAATCAATATTGTACTAGATAAATGTATGCTATGCCAAAGAAAAATAGAACCAAAGAAAAAGCTGATACTTCCGTGAGAAATGCTAGTCCGGTATGTTATATCAATTCGGATGAGTTGCGCCCTGAATATAAAGAGAATCCGAATGAGAGGAAATATAAGAAGGAGAATAAATAATGCGGTTGGTTTAGCATTATAAAATACTAATATATGCTGATTCTTATTTTAGAAAACCTATTGCCCGTTTTTTGTAAAAAACTTCGGTTAACTTTGAAACTTTATACTCTATTTTAAGGTATTAAAAGACTAAAATATCTTTTTATCTTTTAAATTTTTAACCAGCATTATTTATGCTCTCATCAGAAACTATACAAGTCGTAAAAGCTACTACTCCCGCATTGAAAGAACATGGGAATGCCATTACCATCAGAATGTATGAACTGCTTTTTAAACATCACCCTGAGTTAAAAAATATATTTAACATGAGTCATCAGGCTACGGGGATGCAGTCTAGAAGCCTGGCAGATGCCATTTATCAGTATGCCTTACACATAGAAAACCTGGAAGCGGTGATTCCTTTGGTAGAACGTGTGGCTCAGAAACATGCCGGGCTTGACATTCGCCCGGAACATTACCCTATTGTAGGCAAGTATCTTTTACGGGCCATAGAAGATGTGCTTGGTGATGCTGCTACGGATGAGGTGATAGAAGCCTGGGGAGAAGCATATCAGTTGCTAGCCAATGTATTTATTAAGCGGGAACAGGAAATATACCATGCCGGTGCGACACAAGAGGGAGGATGGGAAGGATTCCGAAACTTTGTTATCACACGCAGAGTGAAAGAAAGTAGCATGATTACCTCTTTTTATCTAAAACCTGAGGATGGAAAAGCTATTTTAAGTTTTAAGCCCGGACAATACATTACTTTCAAACTGAGAATACCCGGGCTGGAGCATACTGTGTTGCGTAACTATAGCCTTTCAGATTCACCGGACAAAGATTACTATAGGGTCAGTATCAAAAGGGAGCCGGGTGTAATTGATCCTGAGGAGTATCCGATGGGAGTGGCCTCCAACTATTTTCATGATCATCTGCAGGAAGGCTCAGTGGTACCAGTTCATATACCTACTGGAAACTTCTTTCTAAATAAAGAATTAGCTCTGCCAGTAATACTGATCAGCGGTGGAGTAGGGCAAACTCCTCTGATGAGCATGTTGAATACATTGGTTGCAGAAGATTCAAAACGCCCTCTATGGTACATTCATGGAGCAAGAAATGGTAAAGAACACGCTTTTAAGGACCATGTTAAAAGCATAAAACAGCAGTATGATCACATCAATACCTACATCTGTTATGAGAGGCCAGGGCCTAATGATGTCTTGGGGAAAGATTATGATGCGAAAGGCCTAATCAACCTGGATCTGATCCAAAAATTACTGCCAGAGAAGGAAGCTGACTTTTACTTCTGTGGCCCTAAGGAATTTATGAGAATGTTATATCAATCTCTTACAGCTTGGGGAGTGTCGGAGGAGCGAATTCATTTTGAGTTCTTTGGGCCTACTACTGAAATTACGGAGTAAGCACTAATATATCATCAAAATAATAAAGCTTTCCGGTATTGAGAAAAGTGCTTTATTCCGGTAAGCTTTGATGAACAGACACTACTTCTATGCTTCAGTTAGCAAATAGAAAAGGTGTATTCCTAATCCTGTCAAACTGTAACTATCATGAATAAAGAAACTCAAAATAGAGAGCATGATTCATCTCAAAAACCAGATAGTCCAATGCTTAGCTTTAATTTTCCTTCGTTAATTCGGCAGCTTAAGCATGAAGAAAGCTGGGCAAAAAATGGGCGCGGTGCCAAAACGCTTCACAAAACTGAGACTATGCGCATTATACTGAATACAATGAAGCCGGGAACCGAAATTAAACCACATCAGGCCAGTGGTCCAATTAGTGTACATGTACTTGAAGGGCAAATAAAGTTCTCTACAGAAAAAGAAGCACGAATACTCCACCAAGGAGAAATGCTAACATTGGAGCAGCATATCCGGCATAGTGTGGATGCCATAGAAGAGACAAGTTTTCTGCTAACTGTATCTCTTCCGAAAAGCCCTCATAGTTAACCCTACTCAAATTTTAAATTTTGAGTATATAAGAGTAAGGATCATATATCTTATACTAATTATTTGTATTTATTTTCTGATAACTCTTTTTTATTTAGTCTTCCTCTGGCTTCTGGCAGATATTTCAGTAGCCAGAGGCATGTAAAGAAAAGCATCAGTGAGCCAATGAATGCGGCTATGGCGATATCCTGATTTTCATCCAGCGCGTTGTTGAGAGCACTGTAAAGTAACCATATTTGTATGCTGAGAATGCCGATTAACAGCATGATAATACCCAGCATCAGGGTATTGGTTTTATTGGGATGGGCCTGGTTTTGAGCATCTCTAAAACTACTCATCATTTTCCTGTTTAGCTTATGGTATCTTTAAACGAAGTTACATACACTTTTTCCTCCCGTACTACCACACTTAACTGCGGAAGGTCGCGTGGGGGAGGGCCTTGTAGTACTTCACCGGTATCAGCACTGAACCAACCATTGTGGCAGGGGCATTCAATTTTTTTTACCTCATCGCGATACACCACGGCACAGGAAAGATGAGTGCATTTTTGCTCAAAGGCACGCCACTCTCCTTCTGCCAGATGGATTAGGATATAGGGGATTTCTTTGGTACCCTTGATGGCAAACATCGTCATACCACCAACCGGCACATCAGAAGTGTTGCATACAAAATGCTCTCCTTCCAGTTCCTTATCAGGGTAGGCAAAGGAACTCAGTACTACATAACCATTGCCCAGCGCCAGCCCCCCTGAAAGGAGACAAAGGAACTTGGCAAATTCACGGCGCGTGATATGCGTTGCTTCATCCTGCCGTATGGGAAAGTCTCCTTTCCAGTTTGGCGGATTCTTTTCTTTAGGTTTGTAGGCCATCGGTAAATTAGCTTAATGTACTTTTAGTTCTTTACTTCCTTTTGGCATCATCACATTCACTTTGGTATGCACTGTTTGCGCACCAAATTTAAAGGTATTGACAGGATCACTATTCGGACGTTTTTTACGCATCTCTTCCCGCGTTCCATAATACAAGGCACCACTGGGGCAGACAGTCGCACACATAGGTTTTTTTCCTACACTGGTGCGGTCATAGCAAAGGTTACACTTCATCATGAGCTCGGCTGCTTCCATCTTTTTAGGAACACCAAAAGGACACGCCATTACGCAATTGGAACAACCAATACAGCGGGAAGTATTGGCTGAATGAACTACTCCGCTACTGTCTTTTGAAATGGCGTCAGCAGGACACACATTAGCACAGGCAGGATCTTCACAATGCATACAGACTTGCACAGTGGTTTGCACAGAATGTGCTCTATCCACATAGTTTACATGGATCATGGTTTCCTGCCCGTTAGTTTCACATTCGGCACAAGCTGTTTCACAGGCATGGCAACCGATGCAGCGCTGCATATCTACAAAAAATTCCATGTCCTGATCAAAATTCTCTTCTGGTTCTGGCATAGGTTTCTCTTTTATATAATTGAAAAAATATTAAACACTCTGGTAAGCATCAGATTCAGATACTGGTGGCGCTTTTCGTCCCAAAGGAACCAGCTTACAGGCACACACCTTAAATTCCGGAATCTTTGATATCGGATCAAGATTTCCTATGGTTAGCTGATTTGCTGATTTTTTTCCACCCCAGTGATAGGGGATAAAAACAGTGTCGGACCGTATGGTGGTTACTACTTGTGCCGGAAACTCCGCTTCCCCTCTTCTGGTGACTACCTTTACCAGGTCACGATCTTGTATGCCAAATTGTTGAGCAAGGCTTGGGTGAATTTCCAGTAAAGGTTCCGGGTATTGATCCAGCAGTTTTCCGATGCGGCGTGTTTGGGTACCACTCAGGTACTGCGAGACCACCCTTCCTGTAGTAAGCACTACTGGATACTCTTTATCTGTAGGTTCGCCCGGATCACGATAAGGGGCCGGATTAAAATGTGCTTTACCGTCAGGAGTAGCGAATTTTCTATCTTCCCACAGTCTAGGCGTGCCAGGATGGTCCAGGCTAGGGCAGGGCCAGAAAACACCATAATTTTTTAATATTTTCTCATAAGTGATACCATAGTAATCAGCGGTACCGCCTTTGGAAGCTACTCTGAGTTCATTAAAAATCGCTTCACTATTTTCAAAGGCGAATTTGTCGCCAGCGCCCAGTCTTGTGGCTAATTCCTTAAGAATAGAGGCATCAGTACGTGCCTCTCCAGGAGGAGTTACTGCTGCATTGATTTTTATCACCCGGCCTTCTGCCGAAGTAACAGTTCCTTCTTCCTCTTCATGCAGGGCACCCGACAGTACTACATTGGCATGACGTGCAGTTTCATTTAAAAAGAAATCAATGGCTACATAATACTCCAGCTTTTCCAGTGCCTCACGAACCATATTATTATTTGGTAAAGAAACTACCGGATTAAAACAAATTGATATTAAACCCTTGATTTCACCTCTGTGAATGGCCTCCAGAATTTCATAAGCGGTAAGACCTTTGCCGGGCATATCTTTCTCATCAATGCCCCAAACGTCCGCGATATATTTACGATGTTCCGGGTTGGTAATATCGCGGTTACCAGGTAGTTGGTCACACTTATGTCCGTGTTCACGCCCTCCCTGTCCATTTCCCTGGCCGGTGATGGTGCCATAACCGCAATAAGGTTTACCAATTCTACCAGTAGCCAATACCAGATTAATACACCCCAATACATTATCAACACCTTTGGAATGGTGCTCTATTCCTCGGGCATGCATCATAAAGCTGGTTTTAGCCTGCCCCCACATAGCTGCGGCTTGCTTAATGCTTTCTGCGGGTATGCCTGTTACTACTTCAGCCCATTCCAGACTATAATCTTTTACAGCAGCAATGGTATCTTCAAACCCACTGGTATGTTGATCAATAAAATCATGATCCAGCCAGTCATTTTCTACAAGTTGCTGTAACATAGCGCCGTATAAAGCCGAGTCAGTACCCGGACGTACAGGTAGGTGCAGATCCGCAGTGCGGGCCACAGGTGTTACCCGAGGATCTACGACGATGAGTTTGGCGCCATTGTCACGGGCTTCCCAGATATAATGGATCAGGGTAGGAAAAGTTTCACTGACGTTTGACCCACAGATCATGATCACCTCCGCATGTTTTAAATCAGCCCAACTGTTAGAGATGCGATCCAGACCGAAGGCTTTTTTGTTGCCTGCCCCAGCGCTTACCATACACAGTCGGCCGTTATAATCAAGGTTTGCTGTCTTGAGTGCTACTCTCGCAAACTTACCGACCATATAACTCAACTCATTGGTGAGCGACACACCGGAGAGCATAGCAAAAGCGTCATTTCCATAGGTGCTTTGAATACGCTTGATTTCAGAAACCGTTCTGCTCATGGCCGTTTCCCAATCCACCGCTTTAAAACCTTCACCTTCCACTCGCTCAAGAGGAGAAAGCAGGCGGTCGGGGTGGTTATTCTGTAGGTAGCGTGCGACTCCCTTAGGACACATGCGGCCTTCGTTGAAAGGGAACTCCATCCAGGGTTCAAAGCCTACCACCGTATTGTCTTTTACTTTTAACTGTAAGCCGCACTGCATTCCGCAAAAACAGCAATGCGTTTTTACCAGCTTATCAGGGTCGGCGTGGCCATGGAAGCCCTGTTTGGGAGCATAGGCCTTATGGGGGCCATAGTTTTCTATTATTTTATCAACCGAAGTCGGTAGTTTTGCCATACTCTTAGTTTTTTGAAGTATTATCCAAAGAATCTCCCTTGCTGATTACGAGCTGCCAAATGAGCTTTTGCAAGCGCTGATCTCTTCCCTTCTGGGCTGTAATCAAGGTGGTTTTCTCCATTCTCCAAATCAAAATTGAAGTCTAATTCTTTGGTTACTTTTTTAAGATCGTTGATATGAAGTTGCGTTGCGAACTCCTCACCGGTATGAGGGCATACTGCCATACCCTGTTTTTCTCCTTCTCTTCGGTATACATTGGTCCCTAACTGAGCTGGGCGCTGGAAAATGTGAAAAAATTTACCAAAAGGAATCCACACCAGAAATAAAATTACTGTAATAGCATGCGTAACAGACATAAACTCAAAGGTCTTACCCTGCATGAAGGAGTAATCAAATGTTAATCCCAAACCTGTAACAGAAATTGCCAGCAGTAAAACCAGTGGTAACCAGTCATCCTGGAAAGATTGCGTAGCAATAAGCCCTCCATGCGTTAAGCGGCGACGCATCATCATAATAGCTCCGACAATAACCAATAGTGAGCACCAGTTAAGGATGTGAAAAGCATTAAAAGCAACAAAGCCGCCCAATGTAAATTCTGAAACAGGGAAGCCAAACACATGCGCTTCATAGATATTGATAGTATCTGGCTTGAGTGTAAAATGTATCCATCCGAAGGTGAGTGGAATGGTCACAAGAAAGGCCAGCATACAGCCGGTGGCAAGCATAAAGTGTCCCATCCATCGGGTTCTTCCTCTCGGGTAGATAAAGCGCTGAAACAGAATGTTTTTGATAAACTGACTGACGACAAATCCGGTATAAGGAATAAACCTTTTGCTAAACACAAACTGCCAGGTCCTTCGCCAGTAAAGCCTGGTTGGAGGGCGCTGTAGCCATACAGAATAGCGATAGACAATCCCAAAAACGGCAAATATGGTCCCAAACAGGTAAGCGATAAGAGCCGCATCAAAGTTTTGCAGGTCCCGTGAGCCGACATACACCAGCACAATGACCATAATCATCGCGATGGTAGCATTGAGTAGGGCTTTTCTGTTTAGTGTTGCAAATATTTTGAACATATTACCAGCCTATTAAAGTAGTCATTGCTATAAAAAAAATCCCTGTTCGTTTAGGAGCTGTTATCATCACGCAGGAAAAATTTAAAAAAGTAATAATTTTACTTGCCTGTTACAGATTATTATTGCGAATTTTTAAATTAAGTAATATAAACTGAATCACAAAATTCGTGAGCTGTGAATCAGAAACAGTTGCAATAACTCTTTTTAAACTTTCCTTTCAAATGACTAATATCATCTTTTTAGCTGATCAATATTAAATAAATTCGCTTCATGAGGAGTTTTATTGTGTCAAACTATTCTATAAAAAATTAATCAACATAAATAGCATAAATTATTATCATGAATATATTTTCTCTACTCAAAGCTGAAGTAAAAAGCCTGTTTCCTGCTTACTTTGCTTTGGTGATGTCAACCGGTATTGTGTCTATTGCAGCTTTTCTTTTAGACTTTCCAACCATCAGCGATATGCTTTTCTGGATCAATAATATAGCTTTTGCTGTGTTGTTGTGCATGTTGTTTTTACGTGTATTATTTTTCTTTTCTTCCTTTATGGAAGACTTTGATTCGCACGCCAAAGGAGCCGGTTTTTTTACGCTGGTGGCTGCTTCCTGCATTTTAGGAGTACAGTACGTTCTTTTAAAAGGTATGTATAAACCGGCTATCGTCCTCTGGTTTTTTGCTTTGATTATCTGGGTGATATTAATCTATGCTTTTTTTGTACTTGTGACTATAAAAAAAGAAAAACCTACTCTGGAAAAAGGCATCAATGGGATTTGGTTAGTCATTGTAGTCGCCACACAAGCTGTTTCAATATTAGGTACATTACTCTCTGACCAACTACCTTTTCCAGAGGAAAGGGTGCTGTTCTTAACCCTTTCCGGTTTTTTACTAGGCTGCATGTTGTATATCATCCTGATCACGCTGATTTTTTACAGGCTTACTTTCTTTCCAATGCGGGCAGAGGAATTTGCTCCTCCCTTCTGGATTAATATGGGAGCCGTAGCTATTAGTACTTTGTCAGGGGCAACGCTTATTCTTACCATTGAAGAGGCCACAGGTCTTATAGAATTTATTCCTTTTATTAAAGGTTTTAGCCTGTTTTTTTGGGCTACTGGTACCTGGTGGATACCTATTATTGTCATATTAGGCATATGGAGACACATCTACAATAAGATTCCACTTTTCTATCATCCGCAATATTGGGGTATGGTATTCCCCTTAGGCATGTATACAGTTTGTACATGGCGACTGAGTCAGGCGCTGGAGTTACCTTATCTACAACTCATTCCTACTGGTTTTATTTATTTTGCGCTGGTTGCCTGGTTTATTACTTTTTTGGGCTTATGTATTACTTTAATAAAAGGACTAGGGCATTTGAAACCCCAGTAAGAAGATGGGCAGATTAATCATGCATAATTTCTGTTATCATTTTATGTTTGAATTTAAATGGCAGCTGGTGCCAAAAAGATACTTTTTTTTCAGCTATTTATAACTCACCTAATTGCCGCTTGGGTTGACAACCTTTTGATCGTATTTCATTACTCATGATTGTTCACTTCTCAACTGTGAGGCAATCAACGGCGCCTTGGGAGCCAGAAAGAAACCGGTCAGGCTGGCAAACATAATAGGCATGAGACCATGAAAACCAGTCATGGTACTGAGCAGTATGATGGTACTGATGGGAGTTCTGGTCACGCAGGCATTGATGGCCGCCATACACCCTACAATGACCAGGCCATCATTAAGTTCAGGAAGGAAAAGCAACACCATCTGTCCCAGACAGGCTCCCAGAAAGAATAAAGGGATGATAAACCCACCCCGCCAGCCTGAAGTAGCCGAAACCACAATAGCAATAATCTTAAAGACTAAAAGGATCAATAGATAGCCTAAAGTATGCTCTTCTACAAGGACGTCTGTAATTTCATAATGACCGAAAAAGCGGGTGAGGGGAAGGAAGCAGGCAATGCTGCCCAGGATGAAACCACCCAGTGTGGTCTTGACATAGATCTTTTGGATTTTGGAGAACAAAGCTTTGGAAAAGCGAAAGGTAATAATGAAAAGCCATCCGACGATAGAACCCAGCACTCCCACGCCTACTGCTAACAAGAAATCGGAAGGACCACCATACGCATACTCCTGCAGTATCCAGATAGGGCCATAACCTATATGTGTTAATAAAATAAAGATGACAAAAGCGGCACAACTGGATACGAATGCTGGAATCAGCGCCTGATAAAACTCTACCATATGTCTATGGTGCAGGATTTCCAGCGCAAAAAAGCCTGACCCGAGGGGGGCTCCAAACAAAGCTGTAAAACCTGATGCCATACCCGCTATGGTCAGCGAGCGTAAGTCCTCTCCCTTCAGGCGAAGCTTTCTGGCCAGCCAGGTACCGGTAGAGCCAGTCACCTGAACAAGAGGAGCTTCTGGACCTATACTGCTTCCGGCAGCAATACCAATAAAGGAAGATAGGATCATAGAAGAGTTATTTTTGGGGTCTAGCCTTCCTCCCTTAAAGCGAATGTTATTAACGATCAGATCCATTTCACCGGGATCACCTATTCGGTGAATGATTAGTCCCACCAAAAAACCTGCTATGGTCATCAGAGGGATGAGTACCCAGCCGGAAAGCTGCATGCTTTCATGCAAAACAAACTCAAGAGCAATCCAATAAATGGCTGCTATGGTTCCTCCAATCAGGCCAATGATCAGCCAGTACAAAAACTGTTTACTCAGCACAAATGGGTTGAGTTCCAGCTTCTCATTTACCCTGTTGCGTATCCTGAGGTATTGCCTTTTCTGTTTGTATTCTAGCATTTTCTTTTACTCAAGTCTCAAAGGTATACAGCCATCTTATATGACACAAAGAAAAGTCTTAGAGGATGAATTTCTTTTCGGTGTTATTGAATAGAGAAGTACCTGATGATATCTGTGGAAAAAATTATCTCAAATTTTTTGCAATATGATTCAAATCATAAACCCCTTGAAGGTTGGCTTTTACCTTAGCAGAAAACAAAATAATCATTTAAATAATAAAGCCATGAATACACTTATGCAAGAACCCGTAGGGCAGATTGTCAACCGTGATTATCGTACCGCTGATATCTTCAAAAAGTTTAATATTGATTTTTGCTGTGGGGGCAAAAAGCCATTAATCAAGGCTTGTGAGAAAAAAAATATTAATCTGGAAGAGCTTGAGCAAGCTTTGTTAAGTGTGATCAACCAACCTCAAGAAGAAGTGGTGAATTATGCCACATGGCCACTGGATCTTTTAGCCGATTATATTGAAAAGAAACACCACCGCTATGTAGAAGAGAATATACCGCTCCTCCAGCAGTACCTTCACAAAGTGGCTTCAGTACACGGCGATCGCCATCCAGAACTGATAGAAGTATATCAGCTTTTTAACCAGTGTGCAGATGAGTTGGGGCAGCACATGCAAAAAGAAGAGCAGATTTTATTTCCATTCATACGTAAAATGGTAAATGCTCAGCTCAGTGGCAGAGTGTTAGAAACTCCGCATTTTGGTACAGTAGAAAATCCCATCGCTATGATGGAGCATGAGCATGATACCGAAGGAGAAAGGTTTAGAAAAATAGCTGCTTTGTGCGATCAGTATACTCCTCCTGTAGATGCCTGCAATACGTACAAAGTTACATTTGCCAAGCTTCGGGAGTTTGAGGCAGACCTCCATACCCATATACATTTAGAGAACAACATTCTATTCCCTAAAGCTGCTGAACTGGAGAAGAAACTCGCTGTGGCTGCATTAAACTAATCCAGTTAAGTCATTTTAGTGTGGTTGATTAATAATGGTTGTAAAGAGGCAGGTTCAGAAGATAAAATCATTTCTGACTGCCTTTTTATCTGCTCCTTTTAAATCAATCACAAGGAAGGGCTTTGTATGTAGAAAACTCCTTCTTTCAATAGAACATTCACAAAGGAAATCCTAGAACAACGAGCAATCTAAAAAATGAAAGAAGAATATTATTACTGGCCGGCAGATTTGCTTGTCCAATATCTTGTCAAAGATTACCATAAGCGCATTCTTCAAATGCTGCATGAAGTTAGAGTAGATTTTAGACAATTGCTATCTATCTATGGGGTATCCTATCCCTTGTTATATGAAGTGCAGCGTCAGTATCTGCAATGTGCTGAAGAGATAATGTCACACCTTTCCAAAGAAGCTATAGCGGTCTTACCTTATGCAAATAGGTATACTAAGGAACTAAAAAAACAAAATTTCCTAAGAAAGCCGGGGCAATATTCTGTCTGCCACTCTATTGATGCAATGTATACCGAACATAAATTTGGAAAGAGATATTTTGACAGTTTGATAGATCATATGGATTATGTTGAGATGCCAGAGAATGAGCTTTACCAAAAGATCTACTGGACTTTACAAGAAATGAGCTTTCGTTGGCAGGAACTGGTACACCTGGAGGACGATATTCTTTTTCCTAAGCTTGTTGAGATGGAGTCTTTTTTGAAACCCATGTAAACCAAACCAATATTCACTGTGATTGCTAAACTAACCACACCAAACGAAACACTGCCGGTTTTTACTGGAGATGAAGTCCGGGAGCAAAGTACTGCTTACTTTTGCGGCGATACCCTGGCTGCAGAGGTATGGATGAGCAAATATGCTTTGAAGGATAGCCAGGGCAACTTCTATGAGAAGTCTCCGGATGATATGCATAAAAGGCTCGCCAGGGAGTTTGCTCGTATAGAGGCTCAATATCCTATGCCCTTGTTAGAAGATGAAATATATGAGCTTCTTAAAAATTTTTCTTATATCATTCCGCAGGGTAGTCCTATGGCTGGGATTGGTAACGAGTTTCAGCAGGCTTCTTTGTCCAACTGTTTTGTCATTGGTGTGGAAGAAGAGGCTGATTCCTATGGGTCAGTACTCAATCTGGACGAAGAACTTGTGCAGCTTATGAAAAGAAGAGGAGGCGTGGGCGTAGATTTATCTCACATCAGGCCGGAGGGTAGTAAAGTAAATAATTCTGCACTGACAGCTACTGGCATAGTCCCTTTCATGCATCGTTTTTCCAACTCCACCCGCGAAGTGGCGCAGGGAGGTAGAAGAGGTGCCCTTATGCTCACCCTGTCGGTAAAGCACCCGGAAGCAGTTTCTTTTGCCAAAGCCAAAAAGAATACCACTGCTGTTACGGGAGCCAATATATCATTAAAACTAGATGATGCCTTTATGCTGGCCGTTCAGAATGACGGTTTGTATCAGCAGCAGTTCCCGGTCAATAGTTCCGTTCCTTTAGTTAGCAAAGAGACGAAAGCCTGGGATATCTGGCATGAGATAATTGAAGGTGCCTGGAAGTCAGCAGAACCGGGTGTCATCTTCTGGGATACCATCACCCGTGAGTCTTTACCGGATTGCTATGCTGAAGAGGGTTTCCAGACAGTCTCTACCAATCCTTGTGGAGAGATTCCTCTTTGCCCCTATGATAGCTGTCGCCTCATGGCAATGAATCTGACCAGTTATGTGAAGGAGCCCTTTCATTCTGAAGCTTATTTTGATTTTGATCTTTTCAAACAGCATGTCAGAATCGCTCTTCGCTTGATGGATGATTTGGTGGATTTGGAGCTTGAAAAGATCAACAGAATCATAGAGAAAATAGAAAACGACCCTGAACCTGAGCATTATAAGCGGGTAGAGCATAAACTGTGGCTTAAAATCAAAGAAAAGTGTGAGAAAGGAAGGAGGACAGGTTTGGGCATCACCGGTTTAGGAGATATGCTGGCTGCTTTGGGAATTAAATATGGGTCTGAAGAGTCTATTTCTTTGGCAGAAAAAGTGCAAAGCACCTTGCTGGTTGAAGCATATAGAAGCTCCGTTCAACTAGGCAAGGAAAGAGGAGTATTTCCTGAGTTTGATGCGGAAAAAGAAAAAGACCATCCTCTGATCAACAGAATCAAAAGCATAGACCCGGAGTTAGTAGAAGATATGGCACTAAATGGAAGAAGAAACATATCTATGCTTACTATTGCCCCTACCGGAAGCACAAGCCTGCTTAGCCAGACTACTTCAGGCATAGAACCAGCCTTCAGGCTCTACTATTCCAGGCGAAAAAAGGTAAATGACGCAAAATCCGGAAAATCAAATCAGCATTATTTTATAGATGATAATGGTGATACCTATGAAGAATATGCTGTATTTCATCATGGTTTTAAAAAGTGGTTAGAACATCAGGGATATCAAACTGAAGAGATCAAAACCTTCAATGATAAAGCTCTGCAGCAGTTGATAACAGAGTCTCCCTATGCCGGAGCCAGCAGCGATCAGATTGACTGGAGGGCTAAGGTGAAGCTACAGAGTGTATTACAGAAATGGGTAGACCACTCAATAAGTGTCACAGTGAATTTGCCGGAAGATACCCATCAGTCTATGATCTCACAAATCTATATTGATGCCTGGAAGCAAGGCTGTAAAGGAATCACGGTATACAGGGAAGGCAGTCGGGCTGGCATTTTAGTAAGTGAAAAGAAAAAAGATCAACAGGATTTTGTGGAAACGAACCCTCCTAAAAGACCCGATGAGTTGGAAGCAGCTGTATTACAGTTTAAAAACAATGAAGAAAACTGGGTAGCTGTGGTTGGCTTATATCATGGAAAGCCCTATGAGATCTTTACAGGGCGGGCTAAGGACTCTTTCTCTATTCTGGAAAGTGTAGATAAGGGAAAAGTGATTAAAAGTAAGGGAGAAAATGGTAAAAACAGATATGACTTTCAGTATTTGGATAATGATGGCTATAAGGTGACGATTGAAGGATTATCACGTACTTTCAATGAAGAGTACTGGAATTACGCCAAACTTATCAGCGGAGTACTAAGGCATGGAATGCCACTAAAGTATGTTATTGAAATGATAGAAGATCTGTACCTGGATAGGCACACATTGAATACCTGGAGAAACGGTGTAAAAAGGGCTTTATTACAATTTATTCCCGATGGTACGGTGCCTACTGATAATGCCTGCCCTCACTGTAAACAAGCTTCATTAGTCTATCAGGAATCCTGCCTGCAATGTAGCCAATGTGGATACAGTAGATGTGGTTAACATATTAAAAGAACAGGTCCATCTATCAAACAATATGAAAAATAAAATCAGGCCTCATACCTTCCATATTCCTGTAATGGGTACAGGATATACCATTGATACTCCTATAAAAGTAGCTCCGTATGGAATTACTTCAGTCATATCCATTATAGACCACAGGCTCGTAGAACAAATGCGTGAATACCATTGCAGACTACATAATTATGCTTATGTCCCTATTCATGAAAAAGAGGAGGATAGCAGGGCAAGAAGTATCACCGCATACTTAAATCTGGTCAATGATATTGTCTCTGAGAAGCTTAACAAGCTCAAAAAATCTTCCTTTGAAGCGGAAAGTGAAATCACAAAATATTTTGAAATGCTTCCCGAGTCTTCTCCGCTCAAGCAGGAATACAGAGAGATGCTTCAGTCCGGAGAAGAAAACCGAAAAAGAAAGCAAGAGCGTTTAAGGGTTAAGGTTACACCCGGAGCCATAGATGTGAATATTATGACCAAGCTTGATAAAGTTAACTACTCCGGAAATGAAGCTTTACCGGTAGAATATAATGACGCGCATGCTGCGTTACGTGGATTCGCAAATAGTAGACTTTCATCATCAGTAGTGCTCTCTGCAGGTTTAAACCCAAGGTTATATGGCTACATGGCAACTTTTGATGATTTCTTTCCTGATCATTCAGGTCCAGCAAGAAAGAAAATAATATTAAAAGTCAGCGATTACCGTTCTGCTTTGATACAGGGTAAGTTTCTGGCAAAAAAGGGATTGTGGGTATCAGAATTCAGGATAGAATCAGGCTTAAATTGCGGGGGGCACGCGTTTGCCACAGATGGTTATTTGCTGGGACCTATCCTACAAGAATTTAAAGAAAACAGAAATGAACTTATATCTTCTCTTTTTCAGATTTATGCAGAAGTACTCAATAATGATAGAGGAAAAGTGGTGCAGGAGCCACCTCCCGTTTTCATTACTGTGCAGGGGGGAGTAGGCACATACAATGAGCACAACTTCCTGCTTGACTTTTATAACATTGACTCTGTAGGATGGGGATCTCCATTTCTGCTGGTTCCGGAGGCTGTAAATATAGACAAAGATACTATTGAACTCATAAGCCACGCTGAAGAAGAAGAACTCTATTTGAGTGATGTGTCACCTTTAGGAGTACCGTTTAATACGGTGAAAGGAAGTACAGCCGAGCTTGAAAGGCAAGAAAGAATAGAAGCAGGTAAACCTGGCGCTCCCTGTCTAAAGGAACACCTGGTATTTAACACAGACTTTACCAAAAAGCCGATTTGTACCGCTTCCCGGCAATACCAAAAACGCAAGATTAAAGAGCTTAATGATAAAAAGACAGAACTTGACCGTGAAGTTTTCAAAAAATCATTCAACAAAATTGTGGAGAAAACATGCTTATGCGTAGGGTTGAGTAATTCTGTTTTATTAGAAAATCAAATAGAAATGTATCGTGGCTCAAAAGGTATCGCCGTATGCCCAGGACCCAACATGGCTTATTTCTCAAAAACGGCTACCCTAAAAGAAATGGTGGACCATATATATGGTAAAACCAACATCGTCCAAAAAGAAAATCGCCCCCACATGTTCATTAAAGAACTTAAAATGTATATCGATTATCTTCAAACAAAGGTAGAGGAATGTCACGGGCAATTGAGCGATTCACAACTTAAATATTTTCAATTGTTTGAAGCGAACCTGGAGGAGGGAATCTGCTACTATAAAGAACTGTTTTCAAGCCTTACTTCACAGTTTGAGGATATTAAATCCAGGCTGCTGCAGGAGTTAAACCTACTTCAAAAAGAGTTGAATAATTTTAAATGAAGTATTTGTTCAGATGTCAAAGTAGCTTCAATGAACTAATGAATATCAATCAGATAGAGAAAAAAATGTATTCTAAAAAAGAAGAGATATTTAATGCGGTAACCCATGGAGTGGGTGCCTGCCTTGCTATTGCAGCTTTAGTAATATTAGTTGTTTTGGCAGCATTGAATGGTACAACAATGCATGTGGTAAGCTTTTCCGTATTTGGCACTATGCTGGTAGTGCTTTACATTGTATCAACACTATATCATAGTTTAACGCACAAAAAAGCAAAAAAACTATTCAGGAAATTTGATCATATGTCAATTTTCCTGCTGATAGCAGGTACCTATACACCATTTTGTTTAGCTACATTACACAACTCATTAGGGTGGACCATTTTTGGCATTGTATGGGGAATAGCGATTGCAGGTATCTTGATGAAAGTTTTTTATGTAGGTAAAAAGGAGGTGCTTTCAATAGTGCTGTATATCGCGCTGGGATGGATTGTCATCATAGCTATCCAGCCATTATACATGCTCATGCCATTTCGGGGTTTCTTGTTTCTGATATTGGGAGGCATATTCTATACCTTGGGTACATTTTTTTACGCTCAGCACAAGATTAAGTATAATCATGGGATTTGGCATCTATTTGTATTGGCAGGAAGCACTCTCCATTTTTTTTCGGTATTAAGTTTATTACCCTGAAAGAATTTTTGGCGTTTCATAAAAATTATAAGCTTTTATTTATGAATGTTCTGATACCATTTTCAATAACAAAGGCAGGTTTATTTGGAAAGAGGAAAAGGATATGCAGATTAACTATCCAAAAGTTATAGATAAGCTCTATTGAAGTATTTCAGCAAAAGGAAAACAACTACGAAATGCCTGAAAGAAAAAAGCGTAAATGCTAAGCAGAAATTTGCTCAGCATTCTAAAGTGAAAAAGCTTTGAGGTGGAAAGCTGGGGACGAGTGGTTACTATGCCAATACTGTAAGTAAATATGCCACTCCTGAACGAAAGGTTAATACATAAAACCGTTAAGTTTAATTAACATTAACGCTTCAAGGGGTAGGAGAGGAGTTGGTTAACATATAAGCGATTATTGAACCTTTGAGTGAAAGTTCTAGAATATCAGTATTCTCTATTTAAAAAAATAACCGCATCCTGCTCATTCAGATACGGTTATAATGTTTAACTCTTTTATTTATCACATCTTTAATTCAGAGGTCTGTAAGTCTTGTACAAAAGGCTGGTTGTAAAAACGCTTGCCTGTGGCTTTGTACAAAGCATTGGCTACTGCAGCAAAGACCGGCGGAAATAAAGGCTCTCCCAGACCAGTAGGATCATGCTCGTTTTGCACGAAATGTACTTCAATGGAGTTTGGAGCCTCTTTCTGGCGGATCATGCGATACTGGTCAAAGTTCTTCTTCTGAGGTACGCCATCTATAAAAGTCAACTCACCAAAGAAAGCGTTGCCAATACCATCCACGATAGCACCTTCGCCCATGTTTTTAGCAGCATCAGGGTTGACGACGATACCGCAGTCTACCGCTGCATATACTTTATCCACCTTGGGCATGTTGTCGTCCATCTTCAGATCCAGCACTTCAGCTACGTAGCTGTTGTGGCAGAAGTAAGCCGATACGCCACGGTGTACACCAGCAGGCTTTTCATCCCATTTAGACTTTTCCTTCACCAGTTTCAAGACTCCGGCATAGCGTTCAGGATCATAGTCATTGTTCTCACCCACCGGATTGTTCTTGGCTCTCTCTAAAAGCTCAAGCCGGAAGTCTATGGGGTCTTTGCCCATAGCTTCTGCCAATTCATCCATAAAAGATTGCTCGGCTCCGGCAATGAAATTGGAACGAGGAGCGCGGAAGGCTCCAATGGTAATATTTGAGTTGAGTGCCCATCCTTCTGCCAGATAATTGTCTAGCGCGCCTGCCGGAAAGCGATTGGCATGCACGGCATGTTCGGGTATCCCTCCGCCTTTGACGTGGAAGGCTATCAGATTGTTATTTTCATCCAAAGCTGCCCGGTAGGTAGCTGTGTAGGTAGGTCGGTAGATGCCATAGCTCATGTCATCTTCTCGGGTATAGATCATCTTGACAGGGGCCTTTACTTTTTGGGAAATGAGCGCTGCCTCTACCATATGATGCCCGTATGCTCGCTGACCAAATCCTCCTCCCATCCTGGCCAGGTTGATCTGTATATTTTCCCGGGGCATTTTCAAACAGGCGGAGATGGCCTGCATGGTAAATTCCGGTGCCTGGGTAGGACCGTAGACCTCTGCCTTGTCAGCAGTAACATTTGCGAAGCAGTTCATCGGCTCCATACAGTTGTGCGCCAGGTAAGGGGCATTGTAGGTGCGTTCAATGACTTTGGCAGCCTTTTGAAAAGCTCCCTCCGGATCGCCATCCCTTCTAAGTTCCTGTGCTTTCTTCTTGGCCATTTCTTCCATTTGTGCTTTATGCCCGTCGGTACTTTCTATACCGCCGGGAATCAGGATGGTCTCTTTACCACGCCATCCGGCTACTACAACCTCTTTGTCAGGAGCTTCTTCCCACTCTGCTTTCAAGGCTTTCTTGGCATTCATCACTTCCCAGGTAGTATTGCCTACAATGGCCACCAGTTCGGTGAATGATGTGGTATCAAAACCGTTTCTCTCGTAATCATCGGGAAGGGTTTCAAAGACAAACACATCGCGGATTCCGGGCATGGATTTGACCGCTTCAGTATCTGCAGATTTTACTTTCAGACCAAAGGCAGGCGGATGGGTAATCATGGCAATGAGCATGCCTTCCTCATCACGATCCATAGCAAACATGGGCTTGCCGGTGACAATGTTTTGCCCTTCTACATTTTTCTTGGAATGACCTATGATGTTAAAATGCTTAATATCTTTTAATTCAACTTCTTCGGGTACATCCAGTGTTGCTGCCAAAGAGGCTACTTCACCATAGCCTGCTTCTTTACCACTTGCTTTATGCTGTAATGTACCTGCTTGGGTAGTGATTTCTTCAGCAGGCACCTTCCAGTTCTGGGCAGCAGCCATCACCAGCATTTGTCGGGCAGTAGCTCCTGCGGTGCGTAATGGTGTCCACCCCTGACGAATGCCCTGGCTACCTCCGGTAAACTGACGGTCAAAGCGTTCGGGATAAAAATTGGCTTGTTCCACAATGACATTTTTCCAGTCAATGTCCAGTTCATCGGCCAGGATCATGGGCATGGAAGTTTTGACATTGGAGCCAAATTCAGGGTTAGGTGACATTAAAGTTACCACGCCATTATCTCCGATTTTGATATAGCTGTTGAGTTCAAACCATTCTTCGGGCATGGCCAAGGTCTCTTCCTCCGTAGGATTACATCCGGCCAGCCAGCTAAAGCTCAGCATCATGCCTCCACCTGCCAGGGCTGAAGCCTTCATGAAAGATCTTCTATTCATATTTGTATTTACGCGTGTCATGAGCTAAAAGGGTTAAGTAGTTTAAGATTTTGCCGCAGTTTTCACTGCAGCTTTGATGCGCAGGTAAGTACCGCAGCGACAGATATTGCCATTCATGGCCGACTCTATTTCCTCATCGCTGGGATTAGCGTTCTTTTCCAAAAGGGCAGCGGCTGTCATGATTTGACCGGCCTGGCAATAGCCACACTGAGGGACATCATGCTCCAGCCATGCCTTCTGTACCGGATGATCTCCTTTTTCAGAAAGCCCTTCTATGGTAGTCACTTTCTGTTCGCCTACTGCTGAAACCGGGAGTTGGCAGGAGCGAACGGCTGTTCCGTTGAGGTGAATGGTACAGGCTCCACATTGTGCGATACCACAGCCATATTTGGTGCCTACCAGCTTGAGATGGTCTCTTAGCACCCACAGCATAGGAGTGGCTGGGTCAGCATCTATCTGCTGTTGTTTTCCGTTGATAGTGAGTTTAAAAGTCGCCATGGTGATAAATCAGATTTAAAGAGTTATATCAAAAATTATTATGTCAAATATAAAAGCCTTGTGATTTTTAAGAATATATGAACTAAACCACCCTAATGTATAATAGAGAAGAAAGCCTCTTTTATCTAGCCCTGGATGTTTTGATTACTTACAGTAGAGCCTCCTTAAAAACCTGGTCACTTGTATTATCCCGATGATGAATAGGGCCTGGTCGGAATTTTAAATATCCGGCTTCTCTTCGCGTAAACCTTCCCATAATTTCAGCGATGATGGCAATGGCTATTTCTTCAGGAGTTTCTGCCCCTATGTCTAGTCCAATGGGAGCATGAATCCGATCCCAATCCTTTTCTGATAGTTGAAGATTTTGATCGGCAAAGTCCTTCAATATTTTGTCAAAGCGCTTTCTAGGGCCAAGTATACCAATGTAGGGCGTTTCAGAGGGTAGTATTTTCTTCAACACATCCCTGTCGTATTCATAGTTATGTGACATGAGTACGCAAGCAGTGTTAGCGCTGATCTGAAAATCTCGATCAATGAATTCCCTGTTGCATAAGGATAGGTTATCCGCGTCAGGAAAGAATAAGGGTGCAATATGTGCTACACATTCATCGGTAACCGTAACTGACCAACCTAGTTTCTTACCCATTTCACTAAGCGGTCTGGCATCAAAGCCCCCTCCAAAGATCATCAGCTGGATAGGGGGTTGTATCAGTTCAATAAACACTTCACAGGGTTCTCCCTCAACTTCATATGTTTTTGCACTAGATCGCTTATTTTCCATGGATTCCCATAAATCCTGTTCAATTATCTCTGACAGGACTTCATGATGAATCGTCTGGGTATTCAATAAAGCTTTTTGCAAGTATATTTTTTTCCCAATCATATCTGGACTCCCGTTGAAAATAGTAGCCAGAGAAGCTGCTTCATTCTCTTGCAGTATTCGCTCAAAAAGAAATACAGGATTGTTTTTATCAACCGGGTCAATCGCTTCAAACAAAACATCTATTACTCCATTACAACCCAGATTAATCTTGAAAATGCTATTTTCATCATCTCTGGTATCATAGGTAACCGTAATTGCTTGTTTATCCGCCATCACTTTACGCGCTTTACGCAGAGCATCTCCTTCCAGACAACCGCCGCTGATGGAGCCTGTCCATCTGCCATCATCAGTAATCAGCATGCGTGCTCCCGGGCTACGATAGGATGAACCCTTTACCCTTACTACAGTGGCTAGAGCAGCTTTATGTTTACTAAAGTCTACTTTTTTATATGCTTCGCAGATGGCCTTAATCTCTTTCATACAAATTTTCTTTGTTAACCTTCAAGCTATCCATTTCTGCTCAGGGACCGGAAGCTAATGATCAGCTACAATTACCCTAATGTGTATCTCTCAATTATTATGGAGCATCCTGTATTTGTTGGGAGAGTGTCCCACTCGTTCTTTAAAGAAGCGCGTAAAGTGCTGAGGATATTTAAAGCCTAATTCATAAGCGATTTCATTGACTGTTTTGTTGGGGCCAAATATCTTTTCTTTGGCTACCTCAATCAACTTTGATTGTATGTAATCCTGGGCAGATTGGCCGGTTTCTTTTTTTACCAGGTCCCCAAAATAGTTAGGGGATAGGTTCAATTCTCCGGCACACCAGGCTACGGAAGGCAAGCCAAGTCTCTGGGCTTTATCTGTCTGAAAATAGTCGTTTAACAAATGCTCAAACCCTTCCAAAATGCCCGTATGAACATGATCACGCGTAGTAAACTGACGTTCATAAAAACGGACACAATAATTCAAAAACAACTCAATATTATCTACAATGAGTTTTTTACTGTGCTTATCTATGGCATGGTCTAACTCATACTCAATCTTGGAAAAACAATCCAATACAATTTTCCTTTCACGCTCGGATACATGAAGGGCTTCATTAGATTGGTAGCCGAAGAAGGTATACTCTTGTATATGCCGGCCAAGGGAAGTACCATGTATCAGATCAGGATGAAAGATCAGAGCGAGGCCTTTGGGCTGGTACGTCTCACCTTTGTTTTCAACAGTCACTACCTGTCCGGGTGCAATAAACACCAATGTGCCTTCCTGATAATCGTAGGTATGCCGGCCATAGCGCAGATTACCGCAGTTCACTTGTTTTAAAAAGACAGTATAAAACCCAAAATACATATTGGAGGCTTGTCTTGGACTTGCCTTGGACACATCCACTACGCTCACTAGAGGGTGCAGCGTTTCATTGTTATTGAATACGTTGTAGTCGTTTATGGTCTCAAAACGTCTTAATTCCATTTTATTGATTTTTTAGCTTATCCAAATTACGCATTTATACTCTTCTTAACAGATGTACACCTTCAAATCAGTAATGATGGTAGAAATATCAGTAATCCATATACCATAAAGGATAAAAAATGATAAGAGTTTTGCATAAACAACAAAGTTAAATGATGCAAAAGCGAGTATTAGGAAAAAGTCGTGGGGCTAAAAATAGCCTTGAAGTATCAGCCCTGGGCCTTGGCTGCATGGGGCTAAGCTTTGGCTATGGTCCTGCAACAGAAAAACAAGAGGCTATTAAACTCATTCGGTCTGCCTATGATCAAGGCATCACCTTCTTTGATACCGCTGAGGCTTACGGGCCATTTACGAATGAAGAATTGCTGGGCGAAGCCCTAGAGTCGTTTCGAAAGGAAGTAGTGATTGCCACCAAATTTGGATTCAAAGAAGGCAAGCCATCGCTAGGCCTGGATAGCCGACCTTCAACTATAAGAGCGGTTGCCGATGCATCGCTGAAACGCTTGAAAACCGATGTCATTGACTTGTTTTATCAGCATCGGGTAGATCCCAATGTGCCCATTGAAGAGGTAGCTGGCACGGTGAAAGAGTTGATCCAGGAGGGAAAAGTGAAACACTTTGGTCTATCAGAAGCGGGCGTTCAAACCATTCGTAAAGCCCATGCGGTGCAAGCTGTTACAGCCTTGCAAAGTGAATATTCACTGTGGTGGAAAGAACCTGAACAGAAAATACTACCCACGCTGGAAGAATTGGGAATTGGCTTTGTGCCATTCAGTCCATTAGGAAAAGGATTTTTGACTGGAGCTATCAAGCAGGATACCAAATTTGACCAATCAGACTTTCGCAATATTGTTCCTCGCTTTTCTGAAGAGAACCGAAAAGTCAATCAGGCTTTGGTTGGTTTACTGGGTAAGATGGCAGACGAAAGGAATGCTACTGCTGCTCAGATTGCGCTGGCTTGGCTATTAGCACAAAAGCCGTGGATTGTTCCGATTCCTGGTACTACCAAGTTGCACCGTCTGGAAGAGAATGTTGGCGCATCAGATATATTACTTGATGCTGATGAGCTGAAAGAAATCAATGAAGCCGTGGCAAAGGTTGAAATACAGGGGGCTCGTTATCCTGAACAGATGCAAAATATGGTGGAGCGTTAAAATACATCAGCTATGAAAAAGCACAAAAATCTTCAAGCTGGCTGAGTCAGCTCTAATTGACCAATGAGTATCAAAAAAATTAATCAATAGAAATAAACACAACATAACCATCATCAAAATGAAAAGATCAACGATCGGACTATTATTTATCATCATGAGTGCGCAAATGTCCTTCGCACAAAATGCTACCACCGAACAGGAACTTAAGGAGCTCTCAAAACAAAAGTGGCAGTGGATGGCAGACAAAAATGTGGATGCGCTGACAGACCTCTTCCATGATAAGTCAAAATTCGTTCATATGAGTGGAACCTGGAAAAAAGACAGAGAGCTTGAGATTATTGAAACAGGGAGTATTTGGTATAAGAATGCGGAAGTACATGATGTTGCTGTAGAATTTTTTGACGACACGGCCATCCTTTGGAACCGCATTACGCTACAGGCGGTGGTTAGGGGGAATGAAGTGTCAAATGAGTTTACGGTGACCGAAATTTACCAAAAACAGGATGAGGACTGGAAGTTGTTAGACCTCACATTTAGCAGTGTGCGAGATACCCATAGCATTGAAAAGTAGTAGTAGCTATACAATTTGTCGTTGTGCCATCACTTCTTCATTGACTCTAACCGGAGTCATGGCACAACGGCTAAGAAAAACCTATTTCTGATATAGGAATTCATTAATGAAAAATGATGAACATGAAATCTTCAATTTTAGGATTGATACTCACTCTTATAGGAGCGCAAATTTCCTTTGCACAAAATACTTCTGCCGAACAGGAAATCATTAATCTCTCCAAAGAAAAATGGCAGTGGATGGCTGATAAAGATGTAGATAAGCTGACTGATCTGTTTCATGAAAAGGCAGAGTTTGTCCATATGGGAGGTAGTTGGGGTACCGAGCAGGAACTTGGCATTATTGAGAATGGAGGAATCTGGTACAAGAAAGCGGACATCCATGAAGTATCCGTGAATATCATAGATAATACCGCCATCCTGTTAAACAGAATTGATCTGCTGGCCGAAGTGGGTGGCAATGAAGTCACGAATCCTTTTGAAGTTACGGAAGTCTATGTAAAACAAAATGGTAGCTGGAAATTAGGTTCGCTATCGTTTACCAGACTCATGAGCAGGCCCGAAGAATAATCATTTATAATCACCCATTTTTATGACTCAGCTATTGATAGCATTTTTTCTTTTGATTGGGGCTTGTTCTTCCGCCCAAACGGAGGATATAAACACCAAAACGGATACTGTTTTTGATCCCGACAAAGTATTGATTGTCTATTTATCCCGCACCAATAACACCAAGGCCATCGCTAAAATGATACATAAAAAGGTGGGTGGAACATTGGTAGCACTAGAATTAGAAACACCCTATCCCGAAGATTATGATGCCATTGTAACTCAGGTAGCTGAGGAAAATGAAAGCGGGTTCTTGCCGCCTTTGAAAACTAGGGTTGAGATAGGCAGATACGATACCATCTTCCTAGGTTTTCCCACCTGGGGAATGCAGTTACCTCCGCCCATGAAAAGTTTTTTGCATCAGTATGATCTGAGTGGAAAAACTGTCATTCCCTTCAACACCAATGCCGGATATGGTGTAGGAAGTAGCTTTGAAACGGTAGAGGAATTGTGCCCTGATGCTAATCTTCTGGAAGGCTTTTCCATCAAAGGAGGCATAGAGCGAGATGGCATTTTATTCGTGATGGAAGGCGAAAAAGCAGAAGAAGCAGAACAGGAATTGACGGAATGGTTGCAAGAAATTGAAATGATCCAATAGTAGAATTCAACTCCAATAAAATGATACATCAAAGCCCCGCTATTAAGACTAAAGCACCTATACTTATTTCTCTTTTGAGCTTAGTATTCATGATGTTTGGGGCTTTTTCCGCTTCAGCGCAGCAGGAAAATTTAGCTGAGAGCCGCCCCATGATACGTATTGCAGAAATTGAAATAGATCCTGCTTATCTGGAAGAATATAAAGCTATACTGGCAGAAGAAGCGGCTGCATCTGTCAAACTGGAACCAGGCGTCATTACCATCTTCCCGATGTACCAGAAAGAAAATCCAACGCAGATAAGAATTCTAGAAATCTATGCCAGCAAAGCAGCTTACGAGCTACACTTAAAAACACCCCACTTTCAAAAGTACAAAACCACTACGCTGGACATGGTAAAGTCATTAAAGCTGGTAGATATGGAAGCCATAGATAGAACAACAATGCCCATGATATTCAAAAAATTAGAAGAAAATCAATGATGCACACAGAAAACAAACATATTTCAAAAGTCTTCGCGGCAATCATTTTATTGTTTGTGGGCTGTCAGTCTGGTGGCGAATCCAACATGTATCGTACATGGTCGGCCTATAAAGGAGACGCGCACAGTAGTAGCTACATATCTTTAGACCAGATCAATCTCTCTAATGTGAGCACTTTAGAAAACGCCTGGACATTTCAAATGAGCGATTTGGCAGATGGGGAGGAGCCTACATCAAGTCAAAGTAACCCAATCATCGTTGATGGTATCATGTATGCCAACTCTGGTAAACAGACTGTATATGCGATTGATGCACTTACTGGCGAAGGAATCTGGTCATGTAAGACATTAGAAGAAGGTCAGCCCAGTGCTGCCAGCAGAGGAGTGACTTATTGGGAAAATGGAGAGGATAAAAGAATCTTGTACACTGCTGGTAATTCATTGATTGCCATTGATGCAAAAACGGGGAAGATAATTCCTTCCTTTGGAACTAATGGTAGGGTAAGCCTTAATGAAGGCGTAAGAGATGAGCCCGAAGAAATTTCGGTTACCAACACTACTCCCGGAAGAATATTCAAAGACTTAATCATTCTGGGCTCCAGACTGCCGGATTTTTACGGAGCTCCTCCGGGATATATCAGGGCTTACAACTGCAAAACAGGGGAGTTGGTATGGACCTTTCATACCATCCCTCATCCAGGTGAGCCTGGTTATGAAACCTGGCCACCAGATGCTTATACATATGCAGGGGGCGTTAACTGCTGGGCAGGGATGAGTATTGACAAGGAGAGAGGTATGGTCTTTCTGGCTCTGGGGTCTCCCTCTTATGATTTTTATGGAGCAGATAGATTAGGAGAAAACCTTTATGGTAATTGTGTCTTAGCATTAGATGCAGCTACCGGCCAGTACAAATGGCACTATCAGACAGTGCACCATGATGTATGGGATTATGACTTACCTGCTCCACCTAATTTGGTAACCCTCAAAAAAGATGGGAAGGCCATTGAAGCAGTAGCACAAATAACCAAACATGGTTTTGTTTTTATACTTGACCGTGACACGGGTGAACCTGTCTATCCGATTGAAGAGCGACAAGTGCCTGCTTCAAATCTACCGGGTGAAGAGACCTGGCCTACACAACCTTTTCCCACGAAGCCCAAAGCCTTTGTAAAACAGTTTATGACTGAGGAGGATTTGAACCGTTATTCTGATGAAGACTACAACCCCATTCTGGAGCAATTCAGATCAGTAAGGTATGAAGGACTATATACTCCACCAGACTTAAAAGGGACGTTATCTCTCCCAGCTACCCGGGGAGGAGGGAATTGGGGAGGAGCGGCTTTTGACCCCAGCACTAGCTACCTCTACATCAGAGGTAATAATTTACCAGAAATTCAAACCATTGTAGATATAGACAAGCATTTTGCTGCCAGGGATAATTCTGTTTTTGAAAGAGGAAGAGTGGTTTACCAACAACACTGTGCATCATGTCATGGGCCTGAAAAAGAAGGAAACACGCCTGACTTTCCTTCACTGGCAAACCTGAAAGACAAAATGGATGAAGAGGAAGCACTAGAAAAAGTAAGGATGGGTGGGGGAAAGATGCCCGGCTATAAAGGTGTCTTATCTGACTCCGAAGAAGGAGCAATCATAGCGTTTCTATATGACAAAACCGGCCAGGAAGCCCAAGCTTCTGAAGAAAGTAAGGATACTACGAAAGCTGTGCGGTATGGAAATATCACGCCTTACAGAACTTGGTCTGGTCCGAGCGGAAACCCGGCGATGAAACCTCCGTGGGGAACATTGAATGCACTGAATCTTTCTACCGGAGAATATGAATGGCAAATACCCTTAGGAAATGACGAAAAATTGCAAGCAATACTGGGTGAGCAAACCGGTCTGTTAGGTCGCTCAGGCCCCATGGTTACAGCCGGTGGACTGGTCTTTATCAGTGGAGCGGAGGATCAAAAATTATGGGCATTTGATAAGAAAACGGGCAATTTGGTTTGGGAGACTACCTTACCTGCTGCTAATAACGCCAATGTTTGTTCCTATTCCATAAACGGAAAACAGTTTGTTGCCCTATCAGTGGGTGGTACAGAAGAAAACCCTTCCGGTTCCATCATGGCCTTTGCCTTGCCACAGTAGCTTTTTTTATTGATTTTATAATAAAATGAATGAGCTGATATTATAGAATCTCAAGTAAATATCACAGAAAAAGTAATTGTCATTGGTAATTATAATTAAAATAGAAGATACTATGAGGCGTAAAAATTTAATAAGGTGGATGCTACTCTCTTTTTTAGTAGGAATATTCCATTTTTCAATTGCTCAAAACAGGAATATGCAGGATGCTTCAAGTAACAACCAAACCTTAGATGCGAAGCAACAAAGTATTGTAACCATCGCTGCATTTACAGCCCTGGGTGATCTGGAGCAACTACAAAATGCCTTAAACAATGGGTTGGATGCTGGCCTTACGATAAATGAAAGCAAAGAAGTACTGGTACATCTGTATGCCTATTGCGGCTTTCCCCGCAGTATTCGCGGATTGCAAACTATGATGACGGTGGTGGAAAACCGTCAGGCAAAGGGTATTCAAGATGAAGTAGGCAGAGAGGCATCTCCTCAGGATGAGGGTGAAGATAAGTATGAAAAAGGTAAAAAGGTTCTGGAAGAACTTGTCGGCAGGCAGCTAGACGGGCCAAAAACGGGTTATGCTGCTTTTAGCCCTATCATTGAGGTATTTTTAAAAGAACACTTATTCGCTGATATTTTTGGACGAGATATCCTTACTTACCAGCAGAGAGAGATCGCAACCCTATCTGCTCTGCTCAGTCTGGGAGGTGTGGAGCCTATGGCACAAGGTCATATGGGCATCGCACTCAACATTGGTATTTCCGAAAAGCAACTGGAGCAACTACTGTCCATCATAGAGTCAAATGTAGGTCAGGCACAAGCAGAGGCTGGCAGAGAGATTTTGTCCCAAGTACTGTCTTCCAGGGAATAATCTGCATTCAACTTTTCATTAAACACAAAATCATGAATAAGATAACGAATTTGGTATTGGTTGTTTTTTGCTGCACTCTTGTTTCCTGTGGAAATGCTGATGACCAGGATAACAATAGCATTAGTACCGAACAAGAAACATTGATTTTTCCTAGAGGTGAAAAAATCACCAACAGCAACTTTGTAGGTAATGCCTGGTTAACTTGGTTAGTTCAGGCAGATAGCATCAATGAAAATTCGGTGGGCAGTGTTACCTTTGAACCAGGGGCAAGAACAAACTGGCATTTACATCCAACAGGACAGATTATTTTAGCTACTGGAGGTGTAGGTTATTATCAGGAGGAGGGCAGCCCGAAGCGAATTCTTAAAAAAGGAGATGCGGTCAAATGTCCACCTAATGTTCCCCATTGGCATGGAGCAAGTCTGGATCAGGAGTTTATTCAAATTGCAATTACCAGCAGACAAAATGGGCCTACCGAGTGGCTGCAGGCAGTCACTGATGAGGAATATTCACAATGAATATTAATGTATTAATTTACAACACTCTATGCTAAATAGATTTTGGTTTAGGTAGCATAGCCTATATGTATGTTTTTCTCGTCATCATGTCGTTCCAGGTAAGCTATGATCATGGGGCTTTCTTTTCTGGTGGGTTTTCACGAACGATCTTGTAAAGGGTAGACTTAGAGATATGGAACATCTCCAGAATTTCTGCAATACTATGATCTTTATCGTGGTAAAGTTTAACAAGCAATTTCTGTTTCTTTTTATCCAGGGCAGGAGGGCGGCCACCCATTCTGCCGCGAGCTCTTGCTGACAATAAGCCAGCCTGAGTTCTTTCCCGGATCAAGTTACGCTCAAACTCCGCTAAAGCCCCGAACATGTGAAAGATGAGTTTTCCTCCGGAAGTAGCGGTATCAATAGATTCTTGCAAACTCTTAAAAGCAATACCTTCACTTTCCAACCAGGTTACCCATTCAATCAGATTCCGCAAGGTTCTTCCGAGACGATCTAGTCTCCAAACCACCAAAGTATCTCCTGATCTGAGCTGCTCTTTTAGTTTAGCTAGTCCAGGTCGTTCTGCTCGGGCTCCGGAGATCGTATCTTCAAAGATGCGTTCGCACCCCGCTTTTTGTAAAGCATCTTTTTGCAAGTTGAGATTCTGATCCACAGTGGAGACACGAGCATATCCAATAAGCATATAAAAATATGATCTTAAAGTTTAGTTCTTCATTAAAGCCGGCAAGTTACAAAGAAGATACTTCAAAAGTACGAAAAGCCTGATCTATAACCAGCTTATCATACTTTGATTTACTAACCGAGTTGTTGCACAATGGGGTAAAAGCAAAAATCGGCTTTGAAGAGCATATGAGCACTTTTAGAAAAACGGGAAAAAGGGTAGGGGAGGTAGTGCGAAAAAGGGACCTTTTTAGCACAACAGACAGATACTTCGTGGTTGGATCATCCGGTAGTATCTTCTCCAAACGCATGATGTGTTGCCAGCCTTATAATGTAATTCGAGAATGGTCGCATCTGCTGAAACTATGAGTCTACGCTAGATCATTTGACTGATACCCCTGTGATAAATTTTGAATTGATAAAGGGCTTCTGGTTGAGCCGGCATAGGGGTTAGCAGGCTTTCTATCAAGATACGAACTGCCAGTTTGATGAGCAAATACCCAATTGCCCCACGGTTTTTTATGCTCTCCTTTACTGTAAATTAATAATGAATATTTAAAAAGTTTTATATATTTCTATTTAAAGTTAAATTTTTTTAAAATCATCTGTTTTTTTTATTACAATTGCAACAATGAATAAAGCTTCACTATGTCAGTAATTACAAAAAACATTGATCAGACTCTCATTAAACAGATGATAGAAGGGGATGAAAATGCTTTTAAAAAAGTATATGATCTTTATTATAGTAAGCTTTTTTTCTATTGTCTTCAATTTGTCAAATCTGAAGACCTTGCCCGAGAATTACTTCAGGACGTTTTTGTAAAACTGTGGACCCGGAGAGAAAACATTAATCCTGAATTATCTTTGAATGCCTATCTATATACCATTACAAGAAATCATACCCTGGATTTTCTGAAAAACGCAGCTCGAGATCAACAACTGAAAGAGGAAATTATATATTCCGTAGCAACCACTCATAACCAAGTGGAAGATCAAATGAGCTATGCCGAATACATTGCCCTAGCGAATCAGGTAATTCAAAAGCTTCCTGCACAAAGAAAGCTTATCTTCCAATTAAGTAGGCACGATGGCATGAGTTATGAAGAAATTGCCACTACATTAAGTATTTCCAAAAATACGGTAAAAGTACAGATGTTACGAGCTCTGAATACCATACGTAAATATCTTAAAATTCATACAGACCTCACTGTCGGAATAGTAATCTGTCTTACTTACTTGTTTCACGACTTAATCTGATTGCATCTTCTATGCTACGCTGGTTCATGCTTTTCTGATTTGAAAAAAAACAAATTTTTTTGTGTGTAATGTAATACCGCTCTGCTCATTTACAGTACTATAGGTACAAAAGCAAAAATTAACGAGCGTGGACCCCAAAAAAACCTTATTTCAGAAATTTATCAAAGGTGAATGCACCCCTGAAGAAGTGGAGCAACTTTTGAATCAATTACAAAACCAGAAAGATGACAGTTATTATGATATGATGGATGAAGTGTGGGCCAAACTAGAATCCTATCCTTCTATTGAGCAGAAAGAAAAGGATCTACAGTTTAAAATAATTCTTGAGCGCAGCAGAGCACGTAACCTTAAAAAAAGAAAGCTGTTTAGCGGATTTGGGATAAAAATAGCCGCTGCTTTTATTGGTTTTCTTATAATCAGCAGTCTCGTTTACCTTTTGTTTCAGCAGACTGGGGCAGTTACCTATCAGACGGGATATGGTGAAACGCTAGAGGTTACCTTGCCGGATGGTTCTGAGGTACTTTTGAACAATAATTCTGTCCTGAGCTATGATCCAAATTGGAGAGAGGGGGGAGCCAGAGAAGTGAATCTAGAGGGTGAGGCTTTTTTCTCAGTAATACACACCCTGGATCACCAGAAATTTAGGGTCATGACCTCAGAAGAGGTAAATGTAGAAGTGTTAGGCACTCGCTTTAATGTAAATAATCGACGCAATACAACTGAGGTAGTGCTGAATGAAGGGAAGGTAAAAGTAAACATCCAAGCAGAGCAGGAAAAACAGGAGATACTGATGGAACCTGGAGAATTAGTGGCTTATTCTCGCACTACCCAGCAGTACCGGAAGAAATTGGTTGATACTAAAACCCGTACTTCCTGGAAGGACAGGTTGCTCACATTTGATAGTCAATCATTGAAACAAATAGCACAAATTCTGGAAGATAATTACGGTTATAAGATAGTATTTGTCAGTGAGGAGATAAGCAGTTATACGTTTACTGGTACCCTGCCTACCGATAAAGTAGAGGCACTTTTCACCATGCTAAGCAAGTCCTTTGATCTGGAGATACAGAAAGAAGGAAAGAAAGTATGGATTAAACCTAATTAAAAAAAGATTGCCAGTGGCCTGACTGTTGGAACCGGTAAGGCATACTGACAATCTAATGTTCAATCAAAATACCAATTTACAATTTATGAGAAACATTGTACGCCAATTTAGAAAAATACTGCTTTTGATAGTAGTTACTTGTGTACAGCTGTCGGTAATGGCTCAAGAAATAGCAGCGATCGGGAGCAGTGTAGACAAAGAGAAAACAACCAATTTGTTAGAAAGTCAACAAGACTCAAAGGCATTGGCTTCCGTACTAAATCAACTGGAATTTAAGTATAATGTCCATTTCAATTATGCCAGTGAGCTGGTAAGTAACAGATTAGTAGACCTCACAAAAAAAATAAATGATTCAAGTAACCTTGAGGAGTTACTTGATCAATTACTTTCACCTTTAGGGCTACAGTATGAACGAATAGAAAAGGATTTATACCTAATTTTTGAAGAAAAAAATAAACTTCCTAACAGGTTGCAAAATAATTTAGCGCCTGATGGTGAGCAAAATCATTCCTCAAAAGGCTTCATTGATAAGCTGGTAAACTCAAGAAACGCATCCCTGGAAAAAACGATTAGTGGCAAGGTAAGTGACGGAGAGAGTGGGGAACCTCTTCCGGGAGTAAATATCCTTGCAAAGGAGACAACAAATGGTACTGTAACAGATGTCAATGGAAACTATAGGCTAACCGTTAGTGATGGCACAAATATTTTAATTTTTTCTTCTATAGGATATCTAACTAAGGAGGTTGAAATCAACTCCCAAAATACTATCAACGTTAGTTTAATGCCAGATATTAAATCTCTGTCTGAGGTTGTAGTGGTTGGCTATGGAACGGTAAAGAAAGAAGACCTTACCGGATCAGTGGCCTCAGTGAGTTCTGAGGAAATTAAGGAAGTCCAGACTTTATCTATTGATAATGCTCTACAAGGAAGGGTTTCCGGAGTAGATGTAACGCAGACCTCAGGTCAGCCTGGAGCTGTAAATAGAGTTAGAATTCGTGGAGGAAATTCTATTTCAGCAGGAAATGAGCCTCTCTACGTAATTGACGGTTTTCCGGTATATAATGACAATAGTGCCGCTAACTCAGGTGCCGCACGCTCTCCAGGTATCAATGCGCTATCTACCATCAATCCTGCTGACATTGCTTCTATTGAAGTGTTAAAAGATGCTTCAGCTACTGCAATATACGGTTCTAGAGGGGCAAATGGAGTAATTATCATTACTACCAAAAGGGGTAAAGCAGGTAGGAATAATATTGCATTAGAAACAAATTTTGGCCTTCAAAATGTTCGCAATACTATTCCCGTACTCAATGCTCAGGAGTATGCTTTATTTGAAAATGAGATTTTTGAATATCAAAGAGATGTATTAGGACAAGATCAAGTTCCAGTATATACTAACGAACAAATCGCAAATTTAGGCGAAGGAACAAATTGGCAGGATGAAATATTTCGTATAGCACCCATTCAAAATTATCAATTATCTTTTTCTGGAGGCAATCAGGATATGCAATATGCCATCACAGGAGGGTACACTAATCAACAAGGCATTATTACCAACTCTGATTTTGAAAGGTATTCACTGCGATTAAATTTGGATAGGAAAATTGGGGCTAAAATTAGAATAGGAAATAGTTCTACAGTAAGCCAGGTTCAATCGGATTTAGCCTATACGGGTGCTGCGGGAGGTATTCAGGGTGCAAGTTCATCCATTACCGCAGTAGCATTACATTTTAATCCTATCACTCCTGTACGTGACCCACAAACCGGTGATTTTTCGTTTCAGGATGTTAATGTTGGTGAAGTGCCTGGAGCAATTAACCGAAGTGTTCCTTATTATAATCCGGTAGCATTAGCCACTTTAGCTACAAATAATAGCACAACAACACGTTTATTGAACAATGTGTTTGGAGAAATTGATATTTTGGAAAATCTGACATTTCGCACCAGTGTAGGAGCTGATTACATGTTCAATAAACAAAATAGCTATTTCCCTAGTAATGTACGTTTAGCTTCAGACATAGGAGGCGATGCTCGTATTGGAAGCAATCAAAACTTGACCTGGCTCAATGAAAATACAATCAGATATAGATATTCAAATGAATTACATTCCCTAGACCTACTTGGAGGTTTTACTTTCCAGAGCTCACGACAGGAACAGTTTCAGATTCAGGATAGAGGATTTGTCAATGATAATTTAGCAGTAAACAACATAGGCACCGGAAGCAATACACCTCCTTTAAGTCGGCCTTATACAGGAGAATGGGGTCTGATTTCATATTTGACGAGGGCTAATTATATTCTGGATAACCGTTATTTATTTACCGCCACTGCCCGATATGATGGGTCTTCAAGATTTGGACAAGAGAGAAGATGGGGATTCTTTCCTTCAGCAGCATTTTCTTGGAAGCTTTCAGAAGAAACATTTATTCAAGATTTAAAACTATTCTCCAACCTTAAGCTAAGAACCAGCTATGGACTGACAGGTAATCAGGAAATAGGGCTATATCAATCTCTCTCAGGATTAGGTAGCGTAATTTATACTTTTGATGGCGTTCCTACTACTGGTTTTGCTCCTAACCGTATAGCAAACCCTGACTTAAGGTGGGAAACTACTGCACAGTTTAATGTGGGACTTGACATTGGCTTGCTAAAAGGGAGAGTAAACATGACTGCTGATTATTATCGCAAGAAAACAGATGATTTGTTATTAAATGTTCAAATACCATCCACAAGTGGATTTACTAATTCACTACAAAATATAGGGGGAGTTTTGAATAGAGGAGTAGAACTTGGTATAAACGCTATTCTTTTAGAAGGAGATTTCAGTTGGGATGTTTCTTTTAACATTGCTGCGAATCGTAATGAAATCACGAGTCTAGGAGACGAAAATCAAAGACTTGTTTATTCTGGTTGGAACGTATTGAAAGGACAACCTGCATCCATACTTCAAGTAGGAGAACCCACAGGTAATTTTTATGGATGGCAAACCAATGGGATATTTTTAACAGATGAAGAAGCAATGGCTGCTCCTGATCAAACTCCTGCAGATGGGGTAGAACGACAATTGGGAGGAAACATTAGATATGTTGACTTGAATAATGATGATATTGTGAATGATGAAGACAGAGGAATTATTGGCAATGCACTTCCAGATTTCACAGGAGGTTTTTCTACCAAAATTTCTTATAAAGGATTAGAGTTGAGTTCAGTCTGGGCATACTCTTATGGCAATGAAGTTATGAATTTTAACAAACTGGAGTTTTACTTTGGAATAGGTCGTTATAATGCGGCTAAAGAGTGGAATAATCGTTGGTCATATCAGAATACTATAGAAGAAAACAGAAATGCCACTGCTCCAACAGTTTTGGATGGGCGCAATCTTTTTTCTGCAATAGATAAATGGGTTGAAGATGCTTCTTTTCTTAGAATGCGTAATATCAGTTTATCTTACAATCTTCCTTTTGAAAAAATGGGAATGGGTTTGTTTAAGGCATCCCAAGTATATATAAGTGCTCAAAATCTGATCACTTTTACTAAATATAGCGGCTTTGATCCTGAAGTTAATCTGGCAGGTCAAGATAATTTATTGTTAGGTTATGATTATGGAGCATACCCAACAGCGAAGACTTACAACATTGGACTAAAGTTGAATTTTTAAAAGCAAATGATCATGAAGTATTTATATATAGTTTTTTTTCTCAGCCTTTTTTCTTGCAAAAGCCTATTAGAAGAAGACCCTGAAATCTTTATAAGTCCGGATAATTTCTACAATAACATTGAAGAAGCGCGGGCAGCTACAAACTCAATATATGATGTGTTACCGAGTTTGTATGGTAATTCAGCGCTAGTGGCATTTGCTGATGTTTCAACAAATAATATTATTGTCCCTTCTGGTGCGTCAGCAGAGCTTGAACCTTTTGATATCCATAATGTAAGTCCATCCAATTCAAGTATTACTAATTTTTGGATAAATGCTTATGAAGGTATTAACAGAGCTAATACTTTAATAGATCGCGTTTCAGATATGGATGGAAATGCATCAGAAAAAAATCAATTAATCGGTGAAGCTAAATTTTTAAGAGCTTTAATTTATTTTCACCTCACCAGATTATTTGGTGATGTTCCTTTAACACTCAATGAAACTCTTTCATTAGAAGATTTAAAGTTATCCAGGGCTTCATCAGAAGATGTGTATAATCAAATAATCAACGATTTAGAGGAGGCACGACTTAATCTCCCTGTCGTTGCAGAAGTGGCAGGTAGTGCCTCAGCAAGTGCGGCAAACGCTTTATTAGCTAAAGTTTATTTGACTGTGCAGGACTTTACGCAAGCGAGAGAAAAAGCTTTAGAAGTAATAAATACCGGGCAGTACTCGCTCTGGGAAAATTATGCTGAAATATTTATGCAGGATAATGAAAATGGAAAGGAATCTATTTTTGATGTACAGTTTGAGCCTAATATTGATGCAAATAGCCTGAACATATATGCACTTCCCAGAGAATTGAATGATTATATCTCTGGTAGTCCTGTATATGCTTTATATGAAGTATCAGAAGAATTATCTAATAGTTACGAAACGGGTGATTTGCGGGCAGAAATTAATGTTGTTGATTCATTTAAAGTAAGTGACAGCGTAACCATAAATTTCAATCCTCTAATATTTAAATATAGTGATGGGGTTTTTACTACTAAGGGGCAGGTTTTTAATCAAGCTGGAAATTCAGGCATTAACTTTCCAATTTTACGCTATGCTGAAGTTCTGCTTATCTTTGCAGAAGCTGAAAATGAACTTTCTGGTCCCAACGCAGAGGTATATGAAGCCCTCAACCAAATCAGGAGGAGAGCTTATGGACAAAATTTGATGGAAGAATCATCTGTAGATTTAACTACCGGAATGTCTAAAGAAGCATTCAGAGAGGCGGTATGGATGGAACGTTTTAGAGAATTTCCTTTAGAGGCTAAGCATTGGTTCGACCTTCTTCGGACTGACAGGGCAGAAGAAATACTGGACATAGATGCAACACGTACTCTATATCCCATACCTCAAAGGGAACTGGATGTCAATAGCATGCTCACGCAGAATGATGGCTATTAATAATTATTTCATAGATATGAATCACCCAAGACTATTGCAGATAATACTAATTACATGTATCAGTTGTGTATCTCTGATTGTTAATGTTTTTGCACAAAATTACCAGGATACTGTCCGTACAGATATTTGTATACTTGGAGGAAGTGAGGCAGGTTTTACGGCTGCTATTCAGGCAGCCCGCATGGGCCAACAGGTGGTTTTGATAGAACCCACGGGGCATCCGGGAGGCATGATGGTGGAAGGCATTGTCAAAGATATCCGATTTGGTAGCTCAGTAGTCATCGGAGGTATTGCCCGAGAACTCTACACTTCTATTGAGGCCCACTATGGACGTGAGCCAAAATTTGATTCTGCTGGTTGGTACTCTCCCTATGAACCTCATGTAGCAGAAGAGATTATTGAAACTTTTTTAGTCAAGGAAAAAAATATTACCCTCATTAGGAATACCCGTATTCGGGAAAAGGATGGCGTACAAAAAGAAGGCGAGCACATTCAATCAATATTCCTTGAAAATGGTAGCACAATCCAGGCAGAAGTCTTTGTTGATGCTTCTATAGAAGGACACTTGTTAAACTTTGCTGGGGTAAAAACAGCTACAATTCGAGAAGGTAAAAATAAATACGGTGAAAGCAAAAATGGTATTCAGCGCAAGAATACTTATCGTCAATTTTTAGTTGAAGTAGATCCATATATAATTCCTGGGGATGCATCCAGTGGGTTAATATCCACTATACAAGAGGGTGAATTGGGTGAATACGGAGCACCTAGCAAATACATACAGGGGTTTTGCTTTAGGATGGTGTTGACTAAAGAGAAAGATAACCGAATCTTGATTGAAAAACCTGAAAATTATGATCCTGATAGTTACGAAATCTATAGAAGATACCTCAAGGCTGGGGGTAGCCTTTTTAGCCCTCATGTCAATCGGGAGGGAGGTAAGACTGATTTGGGAAGCTGGCACGATTTGTCTGCCAATTTATATGGAGAAAACTGGATGTATCCTGAAGGAGATTATGCCACTCAGGATTCGGTGGTGCAATATCATCGTGATTTTACTCAAGGACTCATATGGTTTCTGCAAAATGACAGTACTGTAGATGAGCAAACCCGAAAGAATTGGGAAGGCTGGGGGTTATGTAAGGATGAGTTTACTGATAATGACGGCTGGCCACGCAGGTTATACATACGCTCAGCAAGGCGTATGCTCGGTGACTATATCATTACTCAGCATCATACCAGCCGGTTAAATACTGAAAAAATAGAAGATCCGGTGGCCATAGCATGGTGGCCTCCGGATACCCACCATGCCCGTAGGATCGTAAAAGATGGATATGCGTACAATGAAGGGTTTGTGTTTGGGGGAGATGACTGGAAACCTTTTGGTATATCCTGGAGAGCCCTTATTCCTAAAGCTGAGCAGTGCGATAATTTGATTACCCCTACCTGTCTTTCATCTTCTTATGTGGCCTATGGAGCTATTCGCATATTGCCCACATTTATGATATTGGGGCAAAGTGCAGGAACCGCTGCTGCATTGGCCGTTCAGAATAAATGTAAAGTCTATGATCTAAAATATGATCAAATTAAGTCTGCACTAATTAAGGATAAGCAGATACTTAGCATTCCTGATAACTGGTTAGAATATGTGAATTCTGAATAGTAGTGACTTATCCTATCCCGAAATGAGTCAACAAAGAAAATGATTGTTATTAATTTGTACTAGGAGCAACTATAAACTCAAGTTTAAAATACAAAAAATTATAAAAAAACTAACTAAAAACATAAAAATTTCAAGTCAAATAATTATTCTTATGTTAAACTGTAAAAGACCACTCTCTAGAGAGAGTTACTTGCATATAACATTTACAAGGCATTTTTGCTTGACCTAAGATTCACAAATTAAAAATTTCTTCAAGTAGATATGTTTTATTCTTTTCAGTGTCAATCTCTACTTCTTGACCCTCGTATTTGAGAATGCACTTACTACCATTATTAGATATGAGCTTTCCATTTACTAACTGTTGGTTTTTCCATTCCATTTGTATTTCGAAATTTCCTCTAGCTTTAAGTCCTTTAACACTGCCATCTTTCCATGCAAAAGGTAAAGCTGGCAAAAGCTCAATCTCATTGGTATGAGATTGGATCAACATTTCGGCTATACCTGCGGTGCTACCCATATTTCCATCAAGTTGAAAAGGAGGATGCGCACATAACAGATTGCTGTAAGAACCACCACCATCGCTCATATTGTAACCTTTGTCAGTAACCGGGGTAAGCACTTTCTTTAAGAGTTTGTAAGCTCTGTCACCATCTTTGAGTCTAGCCCAGAAAGATACTTTCCAGGCCAGTGACCAACCTGTACCTTCATCGCCACGGGCATTGAGGCTTACTTTTGCTGCTTCAGCCAAATCAGGGGTTTTAGTTACTGTAATTTGTTTTCCCGGATGGAGGGCAAAAAGATGAGAAACGTGCCTATGATGATTCTCGGGATCATCTACATCCTCCTTCCATTCCTGCAATTGCCCCCAATGTCCAATTTGCGGAGATAGAATTTGATCACGTACAGTTTTAACTTGATTTTTAAAATCACTTTCAATATTTAAAACTTCACAGGCAAGTACACAATTATTTAGAAGATCCCAGGCCATTTGATGGTCCATAGAAGCCCCGGTGGAAATGCCTCCATGCTCAGGAGAGTAGGAAGGACTTGAAACCAGGTATCCATCTTCATCTTCTGTCAGATAATCTATCCAGAATAGTGCTGCTTCTTTCATAATGGGAAAGGCCTGCTCTTGTAGATAAGTGGTATCTTGTGTAAATGCATAGTGCTCCCACAAATGCTGACAGAGCCAAGCTGCACCACCCGGATAAAAACCCCAGGGAAAATCCCAGCCAGGTGCAGTAAACCCAAAAGGATTATTCATAGTGTTAACAATCCAACCTCTGGTCCCAAAATGTTCTTTAGCAGCCAGTTGACCAGGCTCTACCAGTGTCTCAATATAATTTAGCAGGGGTTCATGACATTCAGATAAATTGGTGACTTCCGCTGGCCAGTACAGCATTTGCTCATTGATATCAAAGTGGTAATCATTGGCCCAGGGAGGATTAGTGCTGTTATTCCACTTACCCTGAAGGTTGAGGGGCATGGTTCCTGGACGAGACCCTGAAATCATGAGATATCTTCCGTACTGGAAATAAAGAGCCTCTAATCCGGTATCATCATTCCCTTCAGCATAAGCGATTTGTCTTTCATCTGTAGGAAGGCTATCATAAGATATGTCACCCAGCTTTAGCTTTACCGAATGGAACAGGGGTTGATAATCAGACAAATGTTCTCTTGCTAATGCCTCAAAACTTAAACCTTCAACCATTTCAAGAACATTAGAATTCTGAACCTGATAGTTATTGCCCTTATAATTGGGAAATTCAGGAAGGTAATCAGTGGCTGCTGTATGGATAATTGTCATGGATTTAGCCTTATTGACAATAATTTCTCCATCGCTAAATTTAACTTCGCCTTCAGGAGTTACAACATGATAACTGGTAGCAAAGCGCATCCCGTTGTCTTTGACTTCCCCCTCAAATGAATAGGTATGCTCAACGAATTTGTCGTTAATTTTTTGGTGAGGAGTTTCATAGCGAATGCGATACGTTCTCCCCTCAGCATGAGTATTAGAAAAATGATAAACCATGATCCTTTTAGGATAATTACCAAAGAATACACGCTTATGCTGTACGTCACCAGATTGGTAACTTACTTTTCCCACTCCTTCATTTAAATCAAGTTCACGAAAGTAGTTTTTTACTTCACCTTCATTATCAACTGTGATGAAAAGATCACCCATAGTTTGCTGTGAGCCAAAATCACCAAAAGCTTGCTCAGAACCTTCTTTTTTATGAATTTCACCGGTCATTTTCTGATTGGCCAACTGATGGGCCTCCTCCATTTTTCCATCCTTCAACAAAGCTCTCACTTCAGGAAGGTACTGTGCTGCTCCTTCACGGATACCAAAATGATAATCCTTATGGGCACCAGGTCCTCCTGCCCAAAGTGATTCCTCAGTAAACTGTATATGTTCTTCGGCAGGATTACCAAAAAACATAGCACCCATATAACCATTACCAATCGGTAATGCCTCAAGCATCCAGTCCTCAGCAGGTTCATCATACCATAATCTAAGAGGTGAAGGAGCATCTGAAGAGTCGGGGATTTGATTTTCAGTAGTGGGTTGACAGGACAGCAAGCTATAGATAAGAATGATATAGGTATAAGAAAATGATCTGGAAATGTACATTAGAGAAAAGAAGATAGGAGTTTAAAGAAATGATAACAGATTTGAGAAATTTGGAAGGCTTCACCGCCCAAAAGAGATGGGTAGCGAAGCCTCAGATGATATTTTGTTTACTGATAGGCAGGATTCTGCTCTAATTCCCCCTGGCTTTTATCAATTTCTGTTTGGGGAAGTGGCCATTGGTAAAACCTTTCTTCAAAGGTATAGGAAAGAACTCCATCTTCTACGTTATTCAGCACCTCATCAGCAATTCTCCAACGTTTCAAATCATAAAATCGTAGCCCCTCAAATGCCAGTTCCACTCTACGCTCATGCCTGATCCTTTCTCTCATTTCTTCCTGACTTAATCCTTGTGGGAGATCAGGCATGTCTACTCTGCTTCTGACAGTGTTGATGGCATCATATACAGACTCATCAGGACCGTTTAATTCGTTTTGTGCTTCAGCATACATCAGTAAAACATCCGCATACCTGAGCATTACCCAATCCTGCTGGCTTTGGGTAGAGTAGCCATAAGGCATCAGTCCCGGACTTAAAAACTTCTTAACACCATAGCCTGTAGGCAGGTTATTTGAAGGGTTATGAATATTGCCATCGATATTGACTTCATCCACAAAAATAGTTTTTTCCAATCTGGGATCACGATTTGCTATTGGATCATCAGGATTGGTAAGTGGAGATTCGCCATAGGGCAGTCCATCTTCATATTCATAAGCATCCACCAGGTTTTGCAACGGGCTTACTACAAGCCAGTCGCCATACCACTGATCCATTGGAGTGGCATTGTCAGGAGCCAGGAATTTGATGGAAAAAATGATTTCTTCATTTCCTTCCTGAGTACCATCTCTGAATACATTTTCAAAAACCGGGTTCAGTTCATAACCTGCATTCATGACTTCCAGGGCCAAATCTCTGGCTTGGGCAAGTAATTCCAGATCGGGATTTCCATTTTCATCATAAGCAGCATACATTAAAACTCTTGCCTTTAAGGCTTGTGCAGATGACGCTACGGCATGCCCGGTATTTTGAGCAAAAGTTTCATCCGGAAGATTGGTAATGGCGAAATCCAAGTCTGTGATAATTTGAGCTAAGACTTCTGTTTCTGCAGATTTAGGCTGGATCTGGTTTTCAAGCGTAAGAGGCTCTGTCACAATTGGGACTTCGCCATAACTAAAGTAAAGCTGAAAATAATAGTATGCTCTGATGAATTTGGCCTCCGCCTCGTATTGAGCTTTGGTATTTGCGTCAATATCAGAACCTTCATAAGAAGAAAGTTGTGATAAGAAAATATTGACTCGGGCAATGCCACTGTAGCTACTGTTGTATACATCCGTGATGTATCCGCCTGTAGAGGGAGAAATATCTCCCTGCACAATTGCCTGACTTCCCCAGTAATTATGCTGTCCATAACCATTATCTGTTAGGGCATCCCAGTTAGGCATACCGTAGGAGTAAATACCGCCACCACCCTGTAGGCTTCCATAGCTAGAGGTAAGGGCCATGTCAAAATCTGCTTTACTTTGCCAGAAATTGGCAGAAGAAATTTGATCTTGTGGATTTTTATCCAGAAAGTCTTCCTGACATGCACTGAAAGTCAAAGCAGAGCATGCAAGTAATATATATATAATATAATTTTTCATGACTTGAGTTTTAGAATTGTACATTTAGCCCGACAGAAAAGATCTTGTTTTGTGGATAATTCACGAACGAACCACTTCCTCCTCTTTCTGGATCAAGTCCTGGATAGTTTGTGACGGTGAGTAAATTATCACCGGATACATAAACTCTAAGTTTCTGCAAGCTGATTCTTTCTATAATTTCAGATGGTAGAGAATATCCAATCGTAAGATTCTTCAGCCTCAAATAAGAAGCATCCTGGAGAAAGTAGCTGGAAGTCCTGCTGATTTTGGCAGGAGCATTGAAACCCCAGTAAATTTTGGGCATGGTGGTAGAAGGGTTTTCTTCTGTCCAGCGATCTCTCCACTCCGTAGTTGGAGGGGAGCCCTGCACAAAAGGAATCGTTCCCCAATTGTTAACATAAATTTGTCTACCCTCCACACCCTGGAAGAAGAAGGAGAGGTCAAATCCTTTCCAGGAAGAGTTGAAGTTCATTGCATATTCAAAATTAGGGTACTGTCCGTCTATGGGAATGCGATCATCATCGTTTACCACACCATCTCCATTCTGATCTTTAAATATCAAATCTCCGGGCTCAGTATTGTCGTTATATTGAGGTGGCGCAGCATCAACTTCCGCCTCATTCTGGAAAATACCGACCCATTCTAGCATATAAAAAGTATCCCAGGGTCTGCCCTCTTCTTTAATTACATTGCCACTGATCTCTCTTTCTCCAAATTGGGTAAGCTCATTTTTGAATCTGTCAATAAAGAAGTTAACATCATACCTAAGTCCGCTGAATGTTCCATCCTGTACACTATTCCGGTAATTGAGGTTTAGTTCAATACCGGTATTTTCCATCGTACCATTATTGACTGTCGGAGGCGTTAGCCCTACTACTCCTGTCACCTGAGAGCTTCTCAAAATATCAGTAGTACGTTTCTTGTACCAGTCAAAGGTCAGCGATAGCCCTTTGAAGACGGTCAGATCGAGGCCAATATCCGTGATCTGAGTGGTTTCCCACTGGATATCCTGGTTAGCAAGCGCTACCTGAGCGGCTCCTGAAGATAAGTTAGCATTGTCAAAAGGATAATTCCCGGTAAGCGATAGCAGACTCTGATATGGATAAGGATAATCGAAACCATTTCTTGTTAACCCTATATTCTGATTACCTAATTCTCCGTATGAAGCTCTGATTTTGAGATCGTCCAGCCAGTTTAATCCGGCATTCTGTACAAAATCTTCTTCACTCACACGCCATCCGGCTGAGACAGAAGGAAATGCACCCCAGCGGGTATCTTGATATAAGCGGGAGCTGCCATCGTATCTCATATTAAACTCCAAGAGATAACGTTCGTCAAAATTATAACCCAAACGACTGAAGAAAGACCGGATCGCCCATTCGGTAGTCGTACCATTGGCATTTTGTACAGCAGGGCTGCCTGCATTCAGTTCTCTCAACAGATTCCCGGTAAAGTCTCTTCTGAAACCATAGAGATACTGAAACTCGTTGAACTCCTGGCTATAACCCACCTGGGCATTCAGCGCATGGGGTCCGAATTGTTTCTGATATTGTAGATAGGAGAAAATATTGGTATAGATGTTTTGTTCATCCTGAGTGATCAATCCTCTGCCTCCTACATCCAGATCAGTAGCAAACTCTCCTGTTCTATAATTGTAAAGGGGAACGGAGGGCCTCCAGTCTTTCCATTTGTCAAAACTTCCTACAATAGCCGCTTTGGTATACCAGTTGAGTGATTCGGTAAAATTGATATCCGCCCACCCCTGGGCATTGATGGTGTAATCTACTGTTTTTCTTAATACATCGTTCTCAACAATGGCTACTGGGTTTTTATTATTATACTCAAAATCATAAGCTTTATAGGTATAACGTCCATCAGGTAACTGAGGTAGATAAGTAGGAGCCTGTGACATAGTGGCCAGAAATAGGTCAGTAGAACCCTGCCTTGGGCCATTTCTATCTCCTTTTTTCAATGCTAGATTAGCCCCGAATTTTACATTGTCGTTGATACGAGAGGTTATATTTAGACGAGCATTATAGCGTTTGTAATTAAAGCCTTTCATCACCCCTTGCTGGTCCACTATGCCCAGAGCCAGATTATAGGTGGTCCCTTCCTTACCTCCATTAAAGCTGAGATGATGGGTTTGGGTAGGTGCTGGATTAAATACAATGTCCAGCCAGTCGGCATTGGGATAAAGTGTTCTGTCAGTAGCATTACTGTATAAATCAATCTCTTCTTGAGTATACAACCCATCACTGATGCCATTATTGAGTTTGGCTTCATTCCAAAGCTCCATATACTCCGCAGAATTAGTAATCAAATCAAATAATTTGGTCGGTGTATGTACAGCATAATTACCATTATATTCCACATTAAAACGACCTTCTTTACCTTTTTTGGTAGTCACCAAAATAACTCCATTTGCTGCTCTTGAACCGTAAATGGAAGCGGAAGCAGCATCTTTGAGCACCGATACATTTTCAATATTATTGGGATCAAGATCAGCCAGGTTTCCCTCCACACCATCTATCAATACCAGAGGGTTAGATCCGGCACCGCTGAATGTTCCCTGGCCTCTTATTCTTACATTCAGTCCTTCGTTTCCGGGTTCTCCGGAATTTTGTACAATCCTCAATCCCGGAACCTGACCTTGCAGCATAGAAGTCGTATTGGTGACAGGTCTGCGGGTAAGCTTTTCGCCTTCCACTGTGGCTACTGAACCAGTAAGGTTTACTTTCTTTTGTTCACCATAACCCACCACTACAATTTCACTTAAGCTCTGTATATCTTCCTGCATACTGATATCAATGACCGACCTTCCGTTGACGGGCACTTCCTGTGTTGCATAGCCTATAGAAGAAAAAACCAGCACATCATCTTCGTTAGGCACGCTGAGTGTGTACATTCCATCAATGTCTGTAACTGTACCGGTGCTGGAACCTTTGATCAATACGTTAACACCAGGTAACGCCTCACCATTGGGATCTTTCACCTGTCCACTCACCGTAATGGCCACCACCACAAAGCGTTCTTTTTCCTCTGCACGTCTGTCCATTTTACCCACATTGATATCCTGGTTGACTCTTTTAAATTTAAGCTGTGTCTGTCTGGAGATGTCAATTAGCAATTCGGCAAGCGACTGTATTTTCTTTTCTGAGGATACTAAAGCATCCAGATCAATGCGATTTCTATCATAGAAGAACCGCAAACCGGTTTGTTGTTCTATGAGTTGAAAAGCTGTTTCCAGCCTTACTTCATGTAGTTGCAAATCCACCATGATCTCATTGGCACTGATACGAGACTCAGGTTGAGCTTTGGTATCATTGGCCAGTAGCACTCCGTTTAGAATACAAAGGATGACCAAGCCGTAAAAAGTAAATTTTGACAACATCTTAATTAGGAGTATAGCTTTCCTTTTCATAATTTGAGTTGAGTTTTGTTAAACATAGCGTTTGATAAAACTTGCCTGCTGAAGCCTGAAGGGACCAATTTCTGCTTCAGCATTCGTTTGGAGCCGGTATTGAGGGACCTTTACCGGCTCTTCATTCTAGGTAGAATTGTTTTCCATATTATTTTAGTTTTAGGGGTTGTTAATGAACACTTGTGTATCTTTGAGCGTGTAAGAAAATTTACAGGCATAGCTTATGCTTTCCAGTACATATTCCAAACTTTTATCTTCAAATTCTCCATTATATCTCCAGATTGGCTTACCATTGCCATTGTAGGTAAATTCTACTCCATACCAGCGTTCCAGCGTCCGGATAATTTTATCATAATCAGCGTCCTTAAAATAAAGAATGCCATCTTTCCAGCCACTCATGGCCATTATATCAAAAGTGTCTTTGGTGAAGTTTCGTCCGGATTTGTGATAAGATGCCATTTCACCAGGGGTTAATTCCATAGCAAGCTTTCCATAGTACTGTTGAGTGGATTGAACATTTACTTTGCCCTGTACCAATGCCACCTGAGTGAGACTATCCTCCTCATAAGCATTAAGATTGAAAGATGTGCCTACAACCTGAATGTGTATACTAGAAGTTTGGACAATAAAAGGGCGGTTTTTATCTTCTGCTACCTCAAAAAAAGCTTCTCCACTGATGTAAACCACTCTGAGTGTATCGGAAAAACGTTCAGGAAAAATAAGCTTGCTTTCAGCATTCAATACAATGCGTGTGCCGTCAGTCAGGTTCAATGTTCGTTTTTGACCTTTTTGAGTTTCTTTTGTGAGCATTGAGACCTCGCGAGGCTGAGGTTCCTCCCGGTTGAGATAATGAAAAAGAAACAGCGTTGAAAGGATGATGAAAATTAAAGACGCAGCATATTTCCCAATATGCGAGTAAGGAATAAATCGTTTGTTCCAAACAGGTGTTTCTTTGCTGAGGTTTTGCTGAATTTTTTCAAATAACAGATTACTTTCCTCAGTAGTATGATCATCAGGCAGTCCCCATTGGGCTTCAATAAACTCTTCCAGCATATGCTCACCCTCTTCGGAATGAATCCACTTCTTTAAAAGAACAATTTCTTCAGGATTGCATTTTCCTTGAAAATACTTGATGAGTAAAGTGCGAAGTTCTGCCATGCGAGAGTGCTCTGTTTATAATATATTAGCTCGAGCACTGGCATTTACTCACTCGCAATAGAAAAAAATTGAAGAAGAGCAGGTAAAAAGAGAAAACAGCTCTTTTTTAAGACTGATTTTTAATAAATCATAAAAACAATGGCTATACTGATAACTGCTGATGGAATATCGGACTCTTTTTCCAATTGCTGTTTAATGTATTTGAATGCCCTGTATATGTGATTTTCTACTGTTCTTTTGGATAATCCCAGTTTCAGGGCTATTTCATCATTGTTCAAGCCTTCATCTTTCCTAAGTCGAAAGATTTCTTTACGTGTGGAGGGTAGTGCCTGAATACAACACTGTGTGTAGGCTTCAAGGTCGTTAAAAATGATTGTATTTTCGGTTTCTATATTGTAAGCTGGTTTTAGGCGGATCAGATTGCCCTGATGAGAACTAGAAATGATGCTACGGCGAATTTTTTTGATGACAAAACGCTTGGTGAGTGTGAGTAGAAAAGCATTAAAAGAGAGGTTTTCATCCAGCTTTTGTCTTTGCTCCCAGACCAGCATAAACACATCCTGTACTATTTCTTCCGCATCTTCTTTAACCAATCCCATAGACAAGCTGACCCTAAGAATTTTTTGATGGTATTTGTCAAATAATAATCGGTAAGCCTGTCCGGAACCCGAACGTAAAGATTTTACCAAAGTGAAATCCTCCGGTTTTCTGCCCCGGTGTAAAAATAGATTCATGCTCAGTGAATTAGGTTGTTGGTATTATGAAAATGCTAAATGTAACGCATAAAACTTATCCGGAATATATATACTTCATAAATATGGGCTTTAATTAAAAAATAATGCATAATCTATTAAATTTTTAGATAATTAAGTTAAGTGCATTTGATTGTCAACGAGGATACTTACAATTGTTAATATAAATTTTGCTTTACCCAAAAGTATCTGATCAATTTGAATCTCATTTAACATAATTAAAGTCTCTGTACAGTCGTGGGTCAAAATAAAAAGGCTCTCTTTTAATTATTTTTACTTTTTTAAAATCTGGGTGCGATGTGTTAAGTACAAGGTTGCGCTCAAAAGGGATTACAGCTGATGGAACTGATAGGATAGGGGTGTTATTGCTTTGGTACCAGGTTGACCCAATATCGCGACATAGATCCGGAGCACTATCTTGTTCCCACCTCTCTGGCAAATCTTTTAGTTCTACTCTTTGTATAGCTAGCTCATCAGGTATATGAATTACAATCGTCTTAAAATGAATATTTTTCAATTGACCTCTTCTGTGGACCAGGTTTTCTAGACAGGCTAATGAGCGGGATGAGGCAGCATAGATTACTTTTTCTCCTTGTTTATTCCATCTTCCTGATAAGCCAGAAGCAAATAGCTTATCAGAATATTTATTCAAGGTTATTCGAAATGCTTCCATTAAAAAATATTAATCAGCATGATCAGCTCTACACTACGTACCCTTGCGCAATTCTTTCTAATTGTTCTGCTACCAGATCTACCCCAGTAGATGTGGCTAGCAAAAATAAAGGAAGAGTATTATTAAATTCACCAGCAGGAAGATGAAGCCAGGCTTTAAAATCCTCTGAACTTCCGAATACTTCTTCACCCAGAGTAAATAGTTCCTTTAGCTTTAAGAGTAACTCTCCTTTAAGTGTATCAAAAGGTTTGGTGGATTTACGATAGTTATCAATAGTTCTTGGATCTATTCCAAGAATTTGACTTAGCTCATTCTTACTTAAACCTGAGTCTTGTAATAATTGATCAAAGACCTCTATACTTACACCTTCTTGTGCTTTTTGTATTAAAGAGAAATCAGTTGCTGCCTGCATAATATAAATTTGTTGGGGTTTTCTCTATATACGAAAAAATTCCATGCCTTAGCGAAAATTTGCTTATATTTTTCATTTCAGGATAAGTTTTCCATTCACAAACCGAAAACCACACTTCCGAACATTTTACAAACGAGCGTTTGTAAAATGTTCAAAATGGTTTTAGCTTGCTGTCGACATGAAATTTATCGCATACTATAGAGTTTCAACCAAAGCACAGGGGAGATCAGGGCTTGGATTGGAAGGGCAAAAGAAAGCTGTATACCGATTCTTGAAAGACAATGATCAAATTGTGCAAGAATATGTAGAGGTAGAATCGGGTAAAAGGAACAATCGTCCCGAACTAGAGAAGGCTATTCAGCATGTACAACAGATAGAAGGCAAGCTATTGATTGCTAAGTTGGACAGGTTGAGCCGAAATGCACGCTTCATTTTTACACTACGTGATACCCATGTTCCTTTTGTGGCCGCTGACATGCCGGATGCCAATAATTTAACAGTGGGTATTATGGCTGTGCTTGCCGATCATGAGAGGCAGATGATTAGTGAGCGTACTCATGCTGCCTTACAAGCTTTGATAGCGCGGGGCAAACAGTTAGGAACTCCTGATAATCTTAATGAAAAAGCAAGAATGTTAGGAGAGAAGATAAGAGTGAAAAATGCATATTTTCACCCTAATAATAGAAGAGCAGGTGCTTTTGCAATTTCTTTATATAAACAAAGGTTGAATTATACAGAAATTGCTCGTCAACTGAATGAGCATGGCTTTACTACACGCCGCAACTGCTCATTTACACACGTGCAGGTTAAGCGGCTTATTGAGCGATATGATGCATCGTATAAATAATAAATTTATATTGGAAAAATTTCTACTATGAGCAAACAGGAACTAACCACTCGTTTTGATAAAAATCTTGCCCATAATACTTATGACTTCAATAAATATAAGGAAGATGCCACTCTAATACGAAATCTGGTAGTATACCTGGCTTTTAGCTATCAGGAAGATTTGTGGGGATACGGAACGCTAGATCCGGTGAAATTTGCTAAACATATGGGCTATAAAGATCACAGAAGTCTTTATAAAAAAGTTAGTAGCCCCGCTCAGCTTGAAAATCTTAGTGCAGGGGAGATAAAGCAAATCAAAGAAGACCCTAACGAATACATATGGGATGATTTGTTGGATAATGCCCTCTATAAAATGGCTCATCAACCCTTATCACTTAGCTTTGGAGGAAGAGCAGCATCTGGTGAGAATTTCTATGGAATTAAGACTATGTTAATCCTTACCTCTGTAAATGTCTACTTTGATGAGAAAAATCCACAGAAACGCTACTATAAATTTAAAGCTAGCGGTGAATTCTTGAGTAACCTATCAAGATACTTTTTAACGCTTAATCTAAAATCCTTTACTGTATTAAGAGAGAACCGTCTTCAGCCCTTGTACCTTTACCTTTGTAATCTAAGAGAAACCTTGAAACTCAAAAAAGAATTGGGTACACCTGGGTTTGATTTGATTTGCAAACAGGCTGGCATAGGTGACAAAGAAGCCAAGCAAAGGAAGAAGAAGGTGAATCAAAAGCTAGGGACAATTCAGAAAAAGGCACCTGAACTTGGGTTACAGTGGGATTGGGAGAAGAATGGTCGTTTCAATTACAAATTAGTGATATGGTTTGAGTATCAAGACAGTGATAAGATGCTAGACCGACAACAACATAATCTATTCTTTATGCGTATCCTGGTACGCTTGCTTTACCAAGAATTTTGTAAGTTCCATACTCAAGCACAGGCACAAGATATTGAGGATAGAGTCGTTTTTTACCAATGGTTGGCAAAGCCCGATAAGGATTCTGATGTCAAACGTTCTGCTATCTGCAACGCATTTCTCCAACATTATGGAAAGACAATTGATGCTTATGATAATCAAGTATGGTCAGTATTTAGGTCTTTAGATCAATTAGAAGTATTAGCTTAAATTTACTTGTTACCTAACTGACCACCCTTATTTCTTTTCTTTGTTTATATAAAGGTATACAGATTTCAACAGATATTTTGCTCCCCCTTAAATGTCCTAGATCCAGCTTTTTAAATGTAGACCGTTACCTAACCGACCACCCTTATTTCATTTCTCTGCTCATATAAAGATATATAGCTTTCAACAGATTTTTTGCTCTCTATTAAATGACCTAAATACAGCTTTTTGGATATAGACCGTTACCTAACTGGCCACCGTTGTATATATTTACAAGTCCCACATACAATTACTTCACCTGTTACTTAACTGACCACGTTCCGTTACCCAATTAACCACCTACAGTTACCTAACAGGCCACACCCCGTTACCTAATTGGCCACTCCTTACCATACCGTTACCTAACTAACCACCAATAAATAACCAAAACCATCAGAGATGTAGATAAAAGCCATATAACCGTTACCTAATCAACCACCCTTTTATATATTCTTTTAAATACCTTTATATAATATAATAGGTGGTCAATTACGTAACACCAAAAGAGGTTTTAGAGGCATATACAGAATAGCAGTTTGTTCACTTAACATAATCTTTATTATGTAACCTTAAAAGTATGTAATAACTAACTGGCAATTTAGAGAGTGAAATTTTTTATATAAAAAGAGAGTGTTGCGGCCTAACGGTGTGTGTATATGAACCATACAACCGGAATAAACTGCCGAATCTGCATATCTGGCCGACGCTATCCCTAGCAAGTTGCTCCTCAGCAGAGCTTGATCCGTTTCACGCGGCATTGCTAATGTACACTCTACATATCAAAAAAACAAACGTCATAAAGCAATAACCCTATCAATAACATTTGTTACTGTGGGACTAGATATCAAGCTACTTGGGGAATAGCTATATCCTCCGCTTGGTCAAAACGGGACACGTTTACCTTCCAGCATTCCAAATTCTTACTGTGTTGAGTTTGTTGAACACATTGAATCAATGCCGTTACATCTTCGTACCATCTGATTTGTATGCTTAGAATGTCAAATCTGATATATACCTGAACCGGTTTTGTTAACCATCGCAGCATATAGATTTCAAATTCATCCCAGTTTTCAAAGCTAACACTCCCTATAAATTGATTTTTATACACCATTATTACCCTCATAAAAATTGGCATTTTATCCAGAGTTGGTAATTTGTATGTATTGATTAAAAAGTACAATCATCAATAACTAGTATTGTAGTACTTGTATTTATGTATTTTTGCCAGCTAGCACTCAATATTAGTGTGAAGTGGAGGTTATTAGACAGCTACCTTGATACGGTTCATCAAATCTATCTTACTGTTTACTTCTACTTTGTTGAAAATATTTTGGACATGCTTTGAAACAGTTCCACTCGATATATGTAGCTGCTCCGCAATGGTATGGTAAGTAAGCCCCTGGGCAATTAGCTTTACTATTTCCACCTCTCGCGAAGTGAGATTAAACTTTTGGCAATTTTCTTCAAAACTATTTTTTTCTAAACTGCTGTGACCAATAACTCCCTTATTTTGAATAGCTTTAAAAACCTGGGAGACTACAGCATTTTTTTGTTTTATCACATTATTAAGGACAGAATCAATTTTATAACTCAGTTCATTTATTGAGAATGGTTTCTCCAGATAATCCACTGCTCCTAATGACAATCCTTTCAGCTTATCCTTTTTACTGGTTCTTGCAGTCAGAAAAATGAAGGGTACATGGCCAAATTCTTTTCTTTCTGATACAATCTGATAAAATTTAAAACCATCTATAGAGTCCATCATAACGTCGGATACTATTAGGTCCAAATCCTTGAGGTTATCCAACTTTCGCAAAGCTTCTGTACCACTTTTTGCAAGGTATACATTATAATGCTCTTTGAGCTTGACAGATAGGTAATTAAGCATAGATAGATTATCCTCAACAACAAGTATGGAAAGTAATTTACTGTCATAAATACTGTCCTCGGGAATTGGGCTACTCATCTGCAACCGTATATTTCCACTATCATTTATACTTTTGGTTGCTTCCGCTACATTAGCTTGAGTTCCAGGCAAAATAATAGTAACCGTTGATCCTGGAGTATCACTTTCATTAGCTGTTTTACTTTGTACAGCGGTAGAACCCTCTAGACCGTCTATTATCTTTTTGACAATTGAAAGCCCCATTCCCAGGCCCTGTACATTTTTTTTCTGCTTATTGATCTGGAAATATGGTTCAAATATTCTGGCCTTCATATCGGAAGGTATTCCTATTCCATTATCAGCAACGGAAAAAATAATATCACCATTCTTCTCATATAGTTTTACTCTAATCTCCCCTTCCTTTTCAGTATATTTTATGGCATTGTCAATCAGATTATTAACTACTCTATCTATTGCCTCTGGAGATGCCTGAATCAAAATATTATCCTCTATATTTTCATGTATTCGGATGTTTTTATGTTGTGCCAGTGATTTGAATAACACTAGACTGTTCTTCAAGCTAACACTGAAGTCAACACTTGTAGAGTAATCATATATCTCAATACCTTTTTCAAAACGCTCCAGGTCAAAGAGGTTGGTAATATCTTTAGTCAGCTTATCCGTGTTGAACTTGACTACAGCCAGCTCTTCGTTGATGCCGTATTTATTAATGTACTCATCCAAATAATTATTGATCAGGGTAAGGGGCGTTTTCGTTTCATGCGTTAGATTGATCAGCGTATTGGTTTTTTTCTCATTGATATCCGCAAGTTTTTTTGTTCTGTCTTCTACCTTCTTCTGTAGTTCTTTGTTCAGCTTTTGTAGTTTCTGTTCGGATATTTTAAGCCTACGGTGTTCAAATTTAGCATTATACACAGAAGAACGGATGTAGGTAATTGTCATCACCAAAAAACCAGCATTGGTCATGCATACCTCTAGGACCTGGCTACCATTAAAATAGGTAATGATGGGAAGGGAAATCCAGAAGGCTAATGCAAGGTAGACCGATACAATCCTTTCCTTAAACAGACTGCCATACTCTCCCTGAGGCGAGTTCTTGTACTTTTTTCTTACCGCTTTGGTGATATTAAAAATGAATACCAGGCAGTAAATGAAAGGAACCACTACAAATAGCTTTCTGCTTAGTGTCAAATTATCAGTAAGCAAATATGGCACTATAAAAGTGCCAATAAATGGCAGACACACAAAGTTGAACGTTCCGTATATAGCAAACCATCTTAAATGCTCCAGGTTGAAAGCTTTATAAAAGTAAAAAGCAAAATACATGGACATGATTATAGCAGAGGCATAGGCCATAATATTTTGCGCAATAATGGGTATGGGAATATTATTTGCCGGAAATAACCCACCCATCACATTGTACTGTATCAATAAATACAATAGGATCAGATACCACAGACGGCTTTTGTCACTTGGCCTTTCTAAAAAATAGATTAGCTGAAAGAATAAGATTACTAACTCAAACAGAATAATTGAGAAAGTAATCATGTGCATTTCGGTGCCAGGCACATACATAGATTATTGGTTAAGTAAGCTCAGTTTTTAATTTCTTCTCAGCTGGTAGAGTGGAAAGGTGAAATCCAGCTCATTGAATATCTCAAAGTCATATTTTTTGTACCAGGGCAGATTCCTCAAAGTTGAAGTCTCCAGATATATAGGTCGTGCTTTCTGATCACACCTGTCTAAAACTTCCTGCATAAATGCACTTCCAATTCCCTGATTTTGCTGATTTGGATCTACTCCTATATACCAAAGATAGTAGTATGGTTCTTTAGGATGGTTTTGATGTACCAGAGCTTCTCTTTTTAACACCTTCCCTACCCTATTTAGCCCAATACAGCCAGTGGCCAGCTTTGCATCCCATAGTACTGATTTGAAAGTAGTTTTTTTCTTTTCGGGCAATAAGATCAGAGCGCAGGCATTGTGGTCATCTGATATCCAGGTTTCACCGAAAGCGCTACAAATATTATAGGAATAATCAACCAACCCTTTAATCCTGTCTAGCCGTTTGTTATCGTTTTTGATTACATAATTGGTACTTTTATTATCCGCAAAAGCTTTGCTAAGTATTTCCACTATACGTGATTTGTGAGTGTTATACGCTAACTTCATGTAAAATCAAATAGGTTTTTTGTGAAAAGCATGCAATAAAGCCAGAGAAGATTATTAATTCAACTATGACCTCTACTTTCGTATTATTACAAAGATGTACATTAGAATAGTACAAATATTCAATAAGGACCTTTTCTAATGGCTTCAGTATATGTGCTAAGGTTAATCGTATACCTACCCTCTTACATTTCATTTCAGTATATGCCAGAAACCAACCACACCTGGATGGATAGCCTACGCACAGCACATAAGCTTGTGTTGAGCAAAATTAGCGGTGTTTACCGAACAGGTCTCCACAAGACTACGGCATAAAGCCTCATACTAATGCCTCAGCTAATTTATTCCGTTTCCTTGTCTTGCAGCGCATACTCACTAGCCTACACACTTCGGAAAAACCGCTAGAGGTGGCCAAAACAAGGCTATGTCCCCATGCCAACCGCAAAGACATAACAGCCTTGAATGTTTCACCCGGTGACCATCACCTCTAATCATTTTATCATGAAATCATTAACACAAAACAATCAGCCAAACAAGCAACGTCAGATTATCTTCCCATCAAGCATCGCCGAAATCCGAGTCTCTTACTCCTCCAAGATATCTGATACAGACCGTCCTAAGGTCACTAGCTCACAGGATGCCCATGAGATTTTCCGTGCCCGATGGAAAAAGTCACGCATTGGCTATGTTGAAGAATTTAAAGCAATGCTCCTCAACCGTGCCAATTGCGTGCTAGGTGTCATCAATATCTCTCTGGGTGGTGTGGCTGGTTGCTTGGCTGACCCTAAAGTGATATTCGCCCCTGCACTAAAGGCTAACAGCTCGGCCGTTTTGGTTGCTCATTATGTAGAGTAGTCGCTTATGTAAAGTGATACCAAACAATAGTGGATTGGTTGCCTACTAGCCACCTTTG
>NZ_JBBPHP010000039.1:0-67351 GCF_038039535.1 Catalinimonas locisalis
GGGTGCTCTGGCAGAATTGCCAAATTGTAATTCAAAGATTAGCTTGAAACAAAAGCAAATTTTTAAACATGCTCTAATAAGCAGGAAGGTGTAAAAAGAATTACCACTGAGACTGGGGCTGGTCAGTGGGGCAGCGCACTGAGTTTTGCCTGCCGTCATTTTGGCCTTGAGTGCGAAGTGTACATGGTAAAAATCAGCTATAATCAGAAGCCTTACCGTAAGCTCATGATGAATACCTGGGGTGCCAATGTTATCGCTTCCCCCAGTGACAAAACTGAAGCGGGAAGAAAAATTCTGGCCAAAAATCCTGAATCTCCGGGCAGTCTGGGGATCGCGATCTCTGAGGCAGTAGAGCGTGCCGCAATGGATGAATCCACCAAATACTCTCTGGGTAGCGTGCTCAACCATGTACTGATGCACCAAACTGTGATTGGCCAGGAAGCTATTAAGCAGATGGAAAAAGCGGGAGATATGCCTGACATGGTAGTGGCTCCTTTTGGCGGTGGCTCTAATTTTGCCGGAATAGCTTTTCCTTTTATGCGCCTCAATTTTGAGGAAGGCAAAAACATACGCTGCATCGCCAGTGAGCCAGCTTCCTGCCCCAAGCTCACCAAAGGTGTATTCCGCTACGATTTTGGGGATACGGTAGGCATGACACCTCTGTTGCCTATGTTTACGCTAGGCCACAATTTTGTGCCTGCTCCTATACATGCGGGAGGGCTTCGCTACCACGGAGCAGGAGTCATGGTAAGTCAGTTGCTGAAAGATAAGCTGATGGAGGCTCGGGCGCATCATCAGTTGGAGTGCTTTGAAGCAGGCGTTAAATTCGCGCAGGCAGAAGGCATTATACCGGCTCCTGAAGCCAACCATGCCATCGCTACCGTCATTGCTGAAGCGGAACAGGCCAAGCAGGAAGGAAAGTCCAAAACCATTCTTTTCAATCTCTGTGGACATGGTAATTTTGACATGGCTGCTTATGAAAATTACCTGTCCGGCAACCTGGTAGAACATGAGCTGACAAATGAGGAAATACAATCTTCACTGGCGGAGCTGGATACTCCAACTATAGATTAAGCCTAAGATTTACAGTTTCAAATGCTCAAAGCTACTTCAGTGATGGAGTAGCTTTTATTTTTTCTGGGTACGCATAAACTGATCATCAAAGCGACGGGGAAAGGGCATGCAGATATGCTTTTCTCGGAAAGGCTTAGTTTGCTGCATCAGGTTAAAACCTCCCGCCGTTACGATTTTATCCACATACTCAAAAAGTCCATAGGCAGGAAATAATGAAAGGCATAAATCAATAGATTCATTTTCCACTCCGTTCTGACTACAAAGCACAAAGACTGGCGATGCTTGTTCCGCTTTTGCCACATCCTGTGCATAGTGCAGCAAAGCTTCTACTTCTTCCTGAGGCTCGGAGTGCACTACCAACCATATTGCCTTGCTCTCATCTTTCCATTGCTGGAACTGCGTTAGTATTTCTTCCGGTACTTTAGCCCCGGGATATTGGAGCTCAATTGTTTGTATATTATCCGAAAGTAATGATAAATATCTTTGTTGCTCAGGGTGCCAGCTATCCACTTTATAAAGTGTGTCAAAACTTCTGAAAACAGGCTGATCATAAGCTGTCCAGTTGAGATATCGTCCTACATAATGGATTTGTGTAGGCTTGCGAATTTCAAAATTCCATTCACCCATAATGCCTTCAGGAAAAGTATCCAGATAAATATCCTCAGGCGAGTGAGCATGGGTCCATTCTTTCAGATAATTCCTCAGTTTCTCTGTATCATCAAAAAAAGGTAAAGGTATAGGCTCTATTTTCAACGATTTCCACCGCTCATCCTGAAAGGCAGCCTGCTTCATTTGATAAATCTCTCTATCTGCAAGCATTACTACCATATTATCTAAATTGAGTTCTGGCTGTGTGTGGATGAAAGCAATAGCTCTGCTCAGATGGCCTAATCCTCCGCCTACTGTATAGTACAGCTTCATAGCTTTTTTGAAGTTTGATAAAAAATTTCCAGAAAATTTACAACCTCCTGCTCATGATTAAAATAATCCTTTATCACTTGCTGGCACTTATTTGCTCTTTTCTCTACTAATTCCTCTGGTGAAGCATACCACATTTTTAACGCACGAGCAGCATTCTTCACATCTCCTGCCCTGAAGAGCCAACCCAATTGCTCTCCTTCATAGCGCAAAACATCTTTCATACCATCCACTTCAGCAGCCATGAGAGGAATGCCCAGGCTGCCGGCTTCCAGCATCACATTGGGCATACCATCATAAAAGGAAGGAATGGCAATAGCATCACATGCCGGATAATAGCCCAACAATTCATAGCGATCCAGAAAGGGCAGGGAGGAAAAATGAATAGCTGGCTCCCGCTGCAAGATTTCTTCCAATGTTTCTTCCACATTCCCTACCATCAGCAAATGCAGTTGTTCTGTCAGCCTACTCTTGCGAATAGCTTCCAGGAAAAAAGGAACTCCTTTTTTAGGCTTCAGATCACCAAAGAGGCCAATCACTTTTCGGCCTTGTGCAAATTCTTTTCGCCATTGCGTAGCTTTTTCGTGGTCACTTCGGCTAAGCTTCCAGGGGGTAGTATCAATACCGTTTGGCGTATAACAGACCTTATGTTTGGGAAAAAGCTGCTGAATTTTCTGCACCTTATCACGACTTACAGCACCTACTACTGTCGACTGTTCAATAGCTCTGAGTAAAACAGGCTGCTTCCTGGCAGAGAACATAGCCGCGTCAAAATCATTTCCCCGAAAGAGTGTGACAAGAGGAGTCTGCATCCATGCAGGAAACACAGAAGCAGCCAATACGGGTAAATAACCGCCAAACGCAACTATATGAGTGTAGCTGGTTTTTTCAGTACTCAGATGATTCCAAAGTTTATTAAGCGTATGGGCAGCATCTACTTCAAATGGACAAGCCAAATATCTACCCTGCATTTGTAACTGCCACTGGTAGGCTTTTTTGCGCTGAGAAAAATGAATAATATCTATCTGTACTCCCCGCTCCCGCAGATGGTGCACAATGCGATCGCAGGATTGGGCCATGCCTCCCCGCTTAGGAAAATAATTTTCGGTAAGCCAAAGTAATCGCAGTTTCAACTTAACTATCCAGATAGGTTAATACCTCTTCATCTTCGTCAAATTCCAGTAAATTCTCTTCATCAAAAGCATCATAATCGTCTTCAGAAAACAACCTTCCTCCGGCCCCCCTTTTCTTTACTCTTTTATAGGGATCTTTTTCCTGACCTTCCTCATCGGGAAATATTTCGTCACTCATGATGCTAGGGGTTGAATGGGTTCTACTTGTTTGTATGCTGAAATCAGCAAGCCGGTAAAGTATTTCGGACTCATGCTTTTAAAATAATCTCCGTGAAGATTGGGGTTATGGGTAGACAATTGTTTGCCTTTCATACTGAGCATATAAAATTTTGAGGTCTCTTCTACTCTCAGACCTTCCGGTATTTCTTCTGCCAGCTGGTATTTTGCCTTTGGCAAAATTAGTTTAGTCTTGATCAGATGCTTGGTTTTGTACTTCGTCTTGCGCTTGTTTTTATGGTACTTCACTCCCTTCCGCTGCCTTACAATATCTTCATTCTCCCAAATAAGCAACGCACCATCGGCAAGGGGAACCTTGGCAGTAAGCCAGGGAAGACGAAAAAATGTGGTCGTGATCTTTCTATAACGCTTATTAGTAGGTTTTTCATCAACCTCCTCGCTACCTTTGTATTGCTCATCAGTGGGTAATGCCAGGTTGATATCCAGTTCTACTTTATGGCTTTTGCGCACTTTACTGCTCAGTAATTTCAGACTGGGAATCACGAAGAAGCGAAGCTGATTACCCACGTCCAGTTTTTTGAACTTCAGATGCAGCCACAAGGCTGTGCCAAAAAGTAAAGCAAGCAGAAAACCCAGGAAGAAGGCAAATGTCAATCCGTTTAGCATCATGATGATGGTGAAAAACAGCGGAAAAGCAGAGAATATCATGATCAGCACCAGTCCCTGCCGTGCTTTGTCTGCATACCTGTCCATGAGGGCGATATGGCTCAGTCGGCGGTTCCATTCTCTAATAGTGTATTTACCACTTACTTTACGTTTTTCCAGTATTTCCTTTTCTTCCTCAGTGAGTTTCCGGTAAATCCGGTAGGCATTGATTGAGTTTTTAAACATGCTGCATACGATGGTTGATGATTGTCTGGTATAGCTTGGCCAACTTAGCCTGTTGATCAGTCCAGCTAAATTGACCTCTTACGCTTGAAAGCGCATTCTGACTTAATTTACTACTTTCTTCAGGATAGTCCAGCAGTACTCTGACGGCCCTGGCAAGTTCAGCAGGACGATCAGCTTTTACCAGTTTGGCGTTCATTCCATTTTGCACCAGTTCTCGGACTACCGGCAGGTCGGACGCTACAACTGTAGTGCCACAAGCCATAGATTCCAGAATTTTGAGCGGACAACAGCCCTGCTCCAGATTACGGCTACACTCTTTAAGCGGTGCAAGTGAAAGTTTAGCATGCTGCACATAGGCCCATAACTCTTCCTGCTCAAGCCTAAACTTCCAAATTAGTCGGTCTTCTACGCCTAGTTTTTCAGCAAGTTTGCGGTAAGGTTTTACAAAATGGCGATGATGCGCTGCACAAATTATAAGTTTGAGCTTACTGAAATCCTGCAGATAAGGCAAGGCCTTGAGCAATATGTCTATGCCCTGCCAGGGCTGCAAAGCACCAAAGTAGATAAGATACTGTTCTGGTGCATCCTCAGGGCGTTCAAAAACAGGAGGCAGCACCGCTCCATTGGGAATCCATGTGATTTTAGATTCTGGCAAGCCCCTATTTAATAAATGCTGCTCAATAACTTTGGAAGGTACTACAATATGGTCGGCATGCTGTAAACAATGTTGCTCCAGTTGGTCAATCTTATTCAGCGTATTCTCCGGCAGATCAGCGTAGCGATAAGGCAACTCTATGGAAGGCAAACCATTGACTTCAAAAACTGTAGCATAAGCACGATCAGGTGTCAATAGAGCCATGCCACTCCAGATATCGCGAAAGTGGACCATTTCCAGCTTATCCAAGGCATCTCTCAAGTGCGCAAGCCGCTCTGCAAAAGCCTCAGCCCTTTGCAGATAGTTTTTTAGCGGCAGATTGAAACGCTCATAGCGAAGATTACCCTCTGTTTCTGAAGCAGGTTGATCGGTAGCTCCCAATGTGTAAAGCACACCTCCCCCCCACTGACGAAAGAGCGTTTCAGAAAAATAGCGAATGTGAGTAGCTGCTCCTTTGGGAGAAGGGTAAGGGTCAAAAGCGGCATAAAGGGCACGGTACTGCTGATCCATGGAACCCAATATTAGAAAAGCCAATTCATTTTGCAAACCGATGTAAGTCTATTTATCTTTCTTCACATCACCTACAATTATGAGAATACCTGATGAATCTTTCGTTCTGCATAGCTGGAACCAGAATGCCCGGCAGTGGAACACCCTTATTGTAGAAAACAAACTAGAGAGTCGTCGGCTGGTTACTAATAAGGCCATTGTTGAAGTTTTACTTTCATTAAAGGGTGAGCTAATGCTGGACGTTGGTTGCGGTGAAGGCTGGCTGGTGAGAAAAATGAACAAAGAAGGAATCAAATGTCATGGAATAGATGGAAGCTCCGAACTTATACAACTCGCACAGCAGAAAGGAGGAGGAACCTATGAGTGCATAAGCTATGGAGATATTATCTCGGGCAGTACGATTGAAGGTTCACCCTTTGATGTTTTGGTATTCAACTTTGCAATTTTTGATGAAAAAGCAACTGCCCGGTTACTGCTGAGTTTACAAACTCACTTGCTTGATGGAGGAAAAATTGTCATCCAAAGCCTGCACCCTGATGCTATGCCTGCCAGCAAAAAAAGTCGCTGGGAAGCTGACGTTTGGCAGGGACTTCCGGGAGATTTTAAGGATACTTATGCCTGGTATCTGCGAAGTATGGAAGATTGGAAAGCACTTTTTGATGCTTGTGAGTATAAGCTGGAGAAGATTATTGAGCCCAAACATCCTCAAAGCCAGCAAGCGGTATCAGTGATTTTCGTACTCAGTCTCGCTTAAGAAATGATGTGATTAATCTGTTTGATAATTACATCAAGCTCTTCTGCCCTTCTTTTAATAGTGCGAGGTAGCTTAGTGTTTTCCGGAGAACTCTCGGTCATTAGGTCACTGAGCCCCATAATTCTACAGAGCGGCCCTCTCAGGTGATGCGCATTGATATAGGCATATTCAGCGAGCTTACGGTTTTTTTCTTTGGTGCTCTCTACTTCTTGCTCTATCATTTTCTCCAGCTTAACATTCAGTAATTGAATCTTGGCCTGCTGATGCGCCAGCGCTTTATTTTTTTCTGCAAGTTCATTGTCCAAAGCTTTCAGTTCTTTGTTCTTTCTGACAATCCCATCACGATAAAGAAGGAATTTTTGTTTAAGTATCAGAGTAAAGATGGTAATGAGTAAGGCATGCAAAAGAAAATCAAGAGCCTGAGTAAGATTAGAAGGATAGATAATAGTATCATGTACTGGCAGTGTCTGGGCATAATCCAGGTAAAGCAATGTCAGAATCAGCAGAAAAAAAAATGAAGACGATTGTAAACGCCACTTTTTGGGGCAACAGATGACACTAATCATCATTAACAGGAAAGCATTGTAAGGCATGGTACTGTTGAAGCCCCCAAAAAAGATCCATTCAAAAGTAAGGGAAAGTGCAGCAATCATAATCACCCAGCTAGGGTTGATATGATGATGAGTTTGTTTCAGACCCGGATACAATACTAGTCCGTACAAACTCAACGTAACTATATTTTCAATCTGGGTGATCCATACAAAATCAGTAAACAGAAAATCATAGCACAGTTGAATAAGTTGATAGCCCATGCTAAAATAGATGAAGACTCTTAATAAAGACTGTTCAAGATTTGCTTTCATCTTGTTGTGTGGGAGTATGAATAGTTATGAGTTGCTGATCAGAAAGAAGCGCTTCTTTTATTGCCTGTACCACTTTATATATATCATCCATAGAAGTATTTAGCATTTCCTGATAGCGAGTAGGGTAAGGAGAACCCACCTTTTCAATTACTTCCTGAAGATTTTGTAAAGGAATCTGAATATTTTTAGTGTTCTGCTCAATGTATTGTTGTAGTGCTTTTGTTCTTTGCTCATGATAAGCTTTGCTTTCCCCCACAGCCTGTTTCAATTGCAGATTCATTTGGGTAAGCAATCGTTGTTGTTTATTAAGTTTCGCATTTTTTATACTCACCAGCCTAACCTTTTTCTTCAGCTCTTCATGCTTAGCTTTCAGTTTTTTATCTTCTTCTTCTATAAGTATTTGTAGGTAAGCGATCAAAATAGTCAAGGCGGTAAGTGTGTATAAAAAATTATCATACCCCCAGGAGTTGCGGACAAAGAGCAAATAAAAAAGCGAGTTTTTAACGTACACACTATAGGAAAGATAAATCATAATGGCGAAAGCTATGATAAGAAGTGCTTTTTGCCACCTACCATTGTATAGCAAGCAAAGTATTACTGTTAAACCAAAAAAGTTGTACTCTGTAGTCCCCTCTACTCCACCTGACCGGATGAATAGCAGTGCTAACAATAATACTAAGATCACTCCCAGTAAAGGAGGAATATTTTGAAAAGATTTATTCCGAAAGGCAAGAAAAGTAGTGCCCGCAAATATTCCCACCAGTATACTATCAATTAAAATTCCCTGCCAGGGCACATTACCCATAAGATCTTGTACAGTACCTCCCAGCGTACGCACTAGGGCTATTACTGTGAGAGTGAGTAGCACTCTCGACTCAAAGGACCGATTAGAAGGCTCTGTATCTAGCATAGGTCAACAGTAGGGCTCTCCTAAATTAGAAAAATATTTGAAGTATTAATACTTATTATATTGAAAGTTCATTTGGAAGAAAAGATACTTTGATTTTTTCTAAGACTTACAATTTGCTTGTAACTGTATCTGCAAACTCATATTTTCTTTCTACCCAGGAGCGTTAATGCCGAGCACACCCATACTTGCTTATGACACTACTTTTTGATGAGGCACAACCATTGTAAAAGTGGTTCCTTCTTCTTGTGCGCTTTGTACTTCCACTTTGCCTCCATGCGCCTCTACTATGCCTTTCACCAGCGTTAGGCCAAGGCCCCAACCTTTGGATTTTGCAGGGGCAGCACGATAGTATAGATTAAACAACTCCTTTTGCTTTTCCTTCTCAATCGGCTCCCCAAAGTTCTTTACTGCTATATAGGTTTGATGCGCATCCTGCCTTATGCTAATATTCACATCACTTTCAGGATCACCATGTTTAAGAGCATTTGACACCAGGTTGTCAATAGCTCTGCGTAAAGCTTTGACATCCCAATAGCCCATTATCTCGGCCTGATCTGCCTCCAAATGGATTTTAGCCTGTGTATCAGGATTTAAGCCATATAAAGAAGTCTTGACTTCTTCAAGCAAGTCACCCTCTTCCCGATGTATAGGCAAATGTTCTCCCGACTGAATGAGACTCACATTAAGTAGGTTGTTGATCAGGTCATTTCCTTTGGTCATGCTAAGCTTGATCACATTGAGCAACTTCTCTATGAGTTCGTCATTAGCCGGTGACAAACGCGTTTCCAGTATCTCAACTGCAGAAAGGGTGTTATTGAGAGGGCTTCTGATATCATGTGATAGCGCAGCGATAAACTGATCGCGTAGCATATCCTGGTCCTTCATTTGGTCAAGTAATTTTTCTACTTCTTCCTGATTAGAGTGATCTTCTGCCTGCCGGAATTTATAAAAAGCATCACTGGCCTGCTCTACTGCTTCGTCTATCACATAGGTAATAATATCGCGCTCCAGGCTACTCATATTTTCATATTGGCCATCCAATACATTAAACAAGGTTCTCTTCAGCAAGCGGTATTCTTTGATAATATGCCTGAGAGAGTACTCTGAGAAGGAAACTCTTTGCCGGGCATGCTTCTCACCTTTTACCTGTATGTGGCTAACGTCCTGAGAACGAATAGCCTCTATCAAGGCATCTATCAGGTCAGGTACACTATTCATAATGGTAGGCTGCTCATACTCCTGAGAATGAGGAATTTCTGTCTCTACGCTCTCAACCCATTGCTGAATGATATGCTCTTTTTCGCGTTCTATAATATCGGCTGCGTCCATATGGGTTTTCTTGATGGTAAAATTGTTATAATGCACTTATGCATAAAGCAGTTCATTTCAAAGGGTTAATAAATCTTGATTTAAGACCATTTCTTGAATATGAGTAATGAGAATAACGAAATACACGATAAGAGCAAAGTAATCCTCTTTATTTATATTTTTCTGATATCCCGCTACTCTCTTAGATGTAAGTAAGTCTATAGAACTGATTTTTGACAAATAAGTGTGAATTTGCTGGTTATCTCCCGCATAAACTCTAGCTTTAGACTGTAAATGCCAAGGTAGGCATAGCTAATCTTTACGGCCATGGATGGACTCTTCAGTATTTTAATCATTATTGGCGCAGTGATCCTGGGCATCATGCTATTATTTTACATACTACCGATCAACATATGGGTTCCTGCTGTCTTTTCGGGAGTAAGGGTAAGGTTACTGAATTTGACCTTTATGCGGGTACGTAGAGTACCTCCCAGCACCATTGCTAATGCTATGATCCTGGCCAGTAAAGCAGGCCTAAGTGATGTCAGCTCTGACGAGTTGGAAACACATTATTTGGCAGGAGGAAATGTACCTACTGTAGTGAAAGCATTAATCGTTGCCGATAAAGCCAACATTCCCCTTACTTTTAAGCAGGCTACTGCCATTGATCTGGCTGGTAGAGATGTGCTACAAGCTGTGCAGACTTCCGTTACACCCAAGATCATAGATACACCTTCCATAGCCGGTGTGGCAGGTGACGGTATTCAGCTAATCGTCCGGGCAAGGGTAACGGTACGGGCCAATATACAGCAACTGGTGGGTGGAGCCGGTGAAGACACTATTCTGGCCCGCGTAGGGGAAGGGATCATCAATACCATTGGTTCAGCCCATTCGCATACCATCATCCTGGAAAACCCTGATAACATCTCCAAAAATATCCTGGAAAGAGGACTGGACGCAGGTACTGCCTTCAGTATTTTATCCGTAGATATTGCTGATGTAGATGTGGGAGAGAATATTGGTGCCAAACTGATGATAGATCAGGCCTCGGCCGACCTGAGAGTAGCAAAAGCCAAAGCGGAAGAAAAGCGGGCAATGGCCGTAGCTTTGGAGCAGGAAATGCGTGCCAAGTCTCAAGAAGCCCGGGCCAATGTGATTGCTGCCCAGGCTGAGGTTCCTATTGCCTTAGCTGAAGCCTTCAAAAAAGGGAATCTTAATCTCCGCTAAAGCTGTATGGGTTAATTCAAAATGTAAAAGGAACTTCCACCATTGTCTGGTCCCAAGCCAGTTTCATTACTCCTTCTTTTACTCCTTTACCCTTACCTTCAAATTGTATGGTGAAATTTTCTACCGGATTGCTGAGTTCTGAGACAGGAGCACTTACCCTCAACACATCCTTGGCTTCGTCATAGCTGTAAGCTCCCCACTGATCCACATCACTGCTCAGGATGATGGTCCATTCCTTTTCTCCCGGCACACTTAGCAGCGCATACGATCCAGCTTTTACCTGCTTGCCATTGAGCTTTACATCTTCATAAAACTTAATCTCCGGAGCTTCATTCGCTCCATTTCTCCAGACTTTTCCATAAGGTACTAACTCCCCCATTACTTCTCGTCCATTTTTAGCCGGACGACTGTAAGTTACTCTGATGACCGGGTAATCAAACTCAAGCTCTTCGGGCGCAAAACGTATATCGTGCGCAAAATCATCGGGAAAGTAAGCCATATCCATCGGGCTTTTGTCAGTGCCACGAAGTTCCTGAGCATGTAAAGAGGAGCATAAAGCAAAGCAAAATAAGGAGAGCAACAGGTAATTTTTCATCATAGTAGGTTTGGTAAATAAATATAAAGCAAAAAACAATCTAAGCAGGGGCTTTTGAATGGAAGGTAAGATAGCTGACAATTGGCTGTATACAAAATGAGTAACAAACATATCTTTACCTCTCAAACAATAGTGGAATTAGTATACAAAGTGGAGATGGCATGAGCGTTTTCACTATTCAAGCTTAATGTAAACATTGTGTCAACCTTAAGAAAAATGTGGCCTTGAAAATACTCTTTATTTTCCATATCACTGATAATCAAAATCCTAACTTTTGAGAATGCCATACACGTTGTGAAATCAAGGCAATATCAAAAACACAGCACGATTAAGGCATAAAAGTTGTGCAATCCTCACAAACACTACCCCCTATGAAAAGCACTTTTTTCTGCATAATCTGCCTGGCCTTTCTATCTTCCTGTATGGTTACCTATGGTGACAACAATTTCAGTCGTATCACCAAAGTAAATGAGATTGAATGTGTGGACAAAGCAGAACGGATGTATCTGTTTTTTGAAGGTGAACCTATTGATTATACCTACGAACGTATAGGTCTGGTAGAAGCTAACGGTGATCGCTTCACCTCTAACGATCTAGTAATGGACTACCTCAAATATGAAGCCTGGAATGCCTGTGCCAATGCGATCATCAATATCAGGCGCGACTTTAAAACCAGAGAAGAAGGCTCCATGCTGGATGAGGAAGATGATACCGACTTCTATGATGCTACCGTATATTCTGGACTTGCCGTACGCATATATACTGATGAAGAATTTGTCAGCAAATATGGCAACGGTCTGGATACATCTTTCCGAGAAGTAGTGGCTAATGATATGAACCAACAAATAAAGGAAAGTAATACGCAGGCTACTGCTTCTGTGGTATTGCTCGTGCTAGGGATAATGGTAGCCATAGTTACATTGGGAAATCACTAAGTAAAGGTTTGCTGGCTTAAATTCCTGTTGTGGTAAAGCTAAAATTATTTATTTATCTTAGGTAAGCTTTTCAACATTTCCCAAACCCTCAACCTGCTATATCATGAAAGCCCGCTATCTGCTTTTGTTTTTGTTTGCCTTCTTTGCTATTGGCGTGGGCTTGTACCCTGCCATTTACTTTCTTACCGATATGAGTGATCAGGGGATATTTGCAGGTAAGACTGAGGAATTACTTGCCAGCAACTTCTGGAATTTATGTTTTTATGCCCATGTAGGCTTTGGAGGTATTGCCCTGCTGAGCGGCTGGTCGCAGTTCTTCAAAAAAATCCGCAACAAGCATCTCAGGCTACACCGCAACCTGGGTAAAGTTTATCTACTGGCCGTATTACTCAGTGGACTTTCCAGCCTCTACATTGCATATTACACTGCCGGAGGTATCGTATCCGTTATCGGCTTTGAAGCGTTGGGCTCTCTTTGGCTGTTCACCTCTGCTATGGCTTACATGGCAATCAGGAAGAGGAATACTGACGCACACGAAAACTGGATGATCAGAAGTTACGCCCTTACTTTTGCCGCAGTAACGCTCAGGTTATGGATTCCTTTGTTCATGGGTGCCTTCCAAATGTCTTTCATAGAATCTTACCGCATCATTGCCTGGCTCTGCTGGGTGCCCAACCTGCTCATTGCCCAGTGGATCATTCACCAAAAATATTTCAAAAAGAAGCAGCTAAGTTTAGCACGATAAATTTATGGCCTCACTATTAAGGAGAGCCAGTTAAATAGCCTTATATTGTTAGCTATCATTTGCTTAACAACCTAGCCTGCAATACAATGATACGATACCTGCTCTTTTTGTGCTCATTACTTCCCTATGTATCACTTTGTCAATCTGTTAACACTGATAAGCCCCGCGTAATTGTATCTACCGACATTGGGGGAAGTGATCCTGACGATTTTCAGTCTATGGTACATTTTCTGGTCTATGCCGATCGCTTTGCCATAGAAGGTCTAATCAGTTCTCCCCCTCACGAAGGAAGAAAGGAGCACATAGAAGAAGTACTGCAAGCCTATACCAAAGATTATCCTCAACTCAGGCAACACGGAGAGTTTCCATCGCCGGAAGCACTATTACAAGTGACGAAACAAGGGGCTGTTGACTCACTCACCACTTCCGAACCTACTGAGCTAAGCGAAGGGGCTGAGTGGATTGTTCAAAAAGCCAAAGAGGATTCAGCGCCACTTTATGTACTGGTCTGGGGTTCTATCACTGATGTAGCCCAGGCGGTGCATGCTGATCCTTCTATCAAAAAGAACTTAAGAGTTTATTCCATTGGTTCATGGAATACCCGCCTGGACCCCAATTCCCGTGATTACCTCTACGAAAATCACCCTGACCTCTGGTGGATTGAAAACAATACTACTTTCAGAGGTATGTATATGGGCGGCATACAGGAAGGGGAACATGAAAACACTGCTTTCGTAGAAAAGCATGTAAAAGGACACGGTACCTTAGGTGAGTTGTTCTGGGAAAAGAAAAAGGACATCAAAATGGGCGATACTCCCTCGGTTTTGTATATGCTTTCCGGTGACCCTGCTAATCCTACTGACAAGAGTTGGGGTGGCACTTTTGTCAAAACGGCTCACGGACCTCATTACTGGACCGATGACCCAAAGGCGGAACTGGTGGAAAATGACCGTCCCGGGGCTAAAACCGTCAACCGCTACCGCAAAGCTTATCTGGACGACTGGGCAAAGCGTATGGACTGGACGTTAAAAGAGCCGTAATCCCCTACTTCTGAATCCAACCTAAGTCAAATGTAAAACCTGGCAATACTGTATCTCCCGAAATACGTTGCTGGTAACTCTCAACTTCTTTTACTGCCTGCCCGGGCGTGTAAATAAACACTTTTTCTTCAGAAGGCTGGAATAGCCAGGCCAGGCGGCAACCGTTATCCATCCACTCTTCCATTTTCTGCTGAGCTGCGCTAAGGTTATCCGATTCAGACATTAATTCCACGACAAAGTCTGGGCAAAGCGGAGGAAATTTCTTTTTTTCATCTTCAGTTAAAGCCTCCCAACGGCCCCGGGAAATCCAGGAATCATCAGGAGAACGTGTGGCACCGTTAGCCAAAGCGAACCCCGTGGAAGAATCAAAGACTACACCAAGTTGAGTTTGCTCATTCCACAAATCAAGTTTCGCAACAATTTTTGAATTACTTCTCCCTGTATTTCCTCCGGTAGGTGCCATAATAATGATTTCCCCTTTACTGTTTTTTTCCATGCGGACATGCTCATTTTCCTGACAGAACTCATAAAACTCATCGTCTGTCATTTTTATACTGTCCGGAAATTTTATCGCAAAAGATTCCATATCTGATTCAGTTATCATGCTTCACTTTTCCTAATTTAGCTTAAATGATGAAGCTTATAGAACAAGTCTGTTTAATTTCTTTTTCTTTTTTAATCAAATGATTTACTTCACCCAACTTATCTACCTCAAAGAAGGTCAGGAAGAGGCTTTTCATGCTTTTGAAGATGTTGCCATTCCTATCATCAGCAAACATAAAGGGGAACTTCTTCTCCGGCTCAGACCTACCCAGGATACCGTTATAGACGCTACTCTTGAAAAACCATACGAGATTCATCTGGTATCATTTCCTTCTGAGGCAGAATTTGAAAGCTTCACACGGGATGAAGAGCGTAAACAGTTTCTACATCTGAAAGAGCAGTCAATCAGAGCGGTATGGCTGGTTCAGGGACACAAGTTGTAACGGAAAGAACATGCTTATAATCTTCCTCCTTTTTCCCTATCTTAAAAGTTATTCTTAAGCCATATCTCCTTCCAATGAAGCACTTGATATTTTCAGAGCGGCCCAGCAAAGAGGCATTGACCCAAGCCTTAAAAGAGGGTTTGGGTAGAGATTATAACGTCCGCTTCTTTGGTATTGGCCCTTACAAAAGCATCATCCTGAGCCGCTCTCCTCTTCACGCGGTGCAAATTTCCTACAGCAAACCCAACATCATACAGATTGAAGGTACCTATTCTTCTCCCTTCAGTGCCTTTATGGTGTGGTTAGATACTTTCTTTGGTGCCGGGCTCTCTGCTTTTGATTCTCCTCACGCAGACTGGCGTAAACTGGAAGCTGAGATAAGCACTTTTCTGGAAGATCGGTTCATTAATGAGAAACAAAAAGTACAAGCTGATCTGGATTCTCTTTCTGAATAAAAACAAAAATGAGCACCTAAAACCATGAATCAAGCATTTGCTTTTTTAGCAGCAGGAGTTTTGGTAGATTATTGCCAAAACTACTCATATGAACATATCCATTCACTTTCTGGGTGCAGCCCAATCAGTCACCGGCTCCAAGCATCTGCTTCATTTTGATGATTTTCAGGTATTGATAGATTGCGGTCTTTTTCAGGGACTCAAGGAGCTACGGCTTCGCAACTGGGACCCATTTCCTATGGATGTCTCTCAGGTGGAAGCGCTGGTACTCACCCATGCCCATATTGATCATATCGGCTACCTGCCCAAGCTCGTCAAAGAAGGCTTTGATGGGCCTGTTTACTGTACATCCGCTACCGCTGACCTGGCAAAAATTCTCCTGCTGGACTCTGCCAAGCTACAGGAAGAAGAAGCTGAATGGGCTAAAAAGAAAGGCTACTCTAAGCACAATCCCCCCAGACCATTGTATACTACTGAAGAGGCAGAAAACACTTTTCGCCTGTTCCAGCCTTATGAGTTTGACGAAGATATTTATCTGCGAGATGACATCTGCATCAAATTTCATTATGCCGGACATATTCTGGGTGCTGCCTGGGTAGAACTAACAGTACAAACGGATAAGCAGCAAAAAACCCTGGTATTTTCCGGTGATATCGGCCGCTATCACCAACCCGTATTGCGCGACCCGGTATCTATGAAGCAGGCCGATATTTTAGTAACCGAATCTACTTATGGTGATAGGGATAATTTATTTGAAGACCCCTCAGAGGAGTTTGCTCAGGTGGTGAATGAGGCGATGGAAAGAGGAGGTTGCCTGCTTATTCCCGCATTTGCCCTGGGCCGTACTCAGATGGTCCAGTATTATCTCAGGACACTTATGGAATCAGGCAAAATTCCTAAGGTACCGGTATATCTGGATAGCCCTATGGCCATTAGCATGACGGAGTTGTATAAGCGGCACTTCTCTTACCACAAATTAAGAGATGAGGACCTGTCCGGTGAGTCTATTTTTGATTACGAATTTTTCAATTATTACCGCAGTGTACCTGCCTCTCAGACTATCAATGAGATACGTCGCAATGCCATCATCGTCTCTTCCAGTGGCATGTGCACCGGAGGCCGTATTTTGCACCATCTTTATCATCGGCTTCCACGAGAAGAAGACACTATTCTTTTTGTAGGCTTTCAGGCAAAGGGAACGCGAGGGCGTGATATTTTGGAGCAAAAAGAAACCATCAGAATGTTCGGGCAGGAAGTTCCACTCAAAATGCAGATACGCAAAATTGACGGCCTGTCAGCGCATGCCGATAAAAATGAATTACTCCAATGGGTGGGGACCCTACAGGAAGCACCCAAACGTACTTTTATTGTACATGGAGAACCTGAAAGTGCGCAAGGTTTCCAACAAACGCTTACCCAAAAACTGGGCTGGTCAAATGTACATGTCCCCAATTATATGGAACAGCATAAATTGTTTGATAACATATAAATGGAATTATCAATAGCATCAGATTTGACTGTATATTAATAATACCACTGACTATTAATACTATGCCTTCTCCTACTAGCAGAATTCTTTCCATTGACATTTTCAGAGGCCTCACCATGATGCTAATGATATTTGTCAACGACTTCTGGACATTGGAAGGAATACCCAAATGGCTGAAGCATGCCCAGGCAGGAGAAGACTATCTGGGCTTCTCCGATATTATCTTTCCAGCTTTTCTTTTCATTGTGGGTTTATCCATTCCCTTCGCCATTGATGCCCGTAGAGCCAAAGGAGAGGGCAATATGCAGATTTTAATACACATTCTGGTAAGAACACTGGCATTGCTGGTCATGGGTGTCTTTATCGTCAACCTGGAGAACATTGACGGAAGTCGGGTGCTAATCGGTCGCTACGGATGGGGGATACTAATGGCTTTAGCCTTCTTCCTAATCTGGAATCGTTACCCGAGAGACACAGATAAGAAAAACCTTTACCTTTTTTTACAAGTCCTGGGCATAGCCCTGTTAATTACTTTATTCATACTCTATGCAGGAGGAAGCGCTGACCAACCTCTGGTATTTCAAGCTCACTGGTGGGGCATATTGGGGTTAATCGGCTGGGCTTATCTGGTATGCAGTTGTGTCTATGTTTTTAGCCAAGGCAAATTGTGGCCGGTAGTTGCCATTTGGCTATTTTTCTGTCTGTTCAATGTGGCAGCATTAGCAGGCTGGTTAGCCTTTCTCTCTCCTCTGCACAAGCTTTACCTCTGGCCGGTAGGCAATGGTGCTATGATGGCCTTTACTATGAGTGGGGTAGTGGTTTCTGTCATTTTTCAGCAACAAGTTCAGCAGAGAACATATTGGAGATTTATCGGAATCCTGCTCGTGCTTGGAGTAGGCTCATTACTCTTTGGTTTTACTACGCGGCCTTTCTGGGGTGTTTCCAAGCTAGGTGCCACACCCGGCTGGATTGGTTATTGTACTGCAATCAGCCTGTTTTCTTATGCTTTTCTATTCTGGCTGGCAGATATACGAGGGAAGAAAAGATGGGCAAATTTCTTGAAGCCTGCCGGAACCAGTACGCTTACCTGCTATCTGATTCCCTACCTCTGGTATCCTCTGACAGCAATTCTCGGCCTGAGCTTACCCTTAGCCCTCCGTACTGGCCTTATGGGACTTGTCAAATCTATGCTTTTTGCATTGCTTATCATCGGCATTACTGCCCTGATTAACAAAGCCCATATCAGACTTAAGATCTGAGCAAATTGTACTATTGCCGCTACCCTTCTCTACTATTTGCCAGCAATTCACCTAATTTTTTATATACTTATTTTTCGTAATTTATACGTAAAAATGATAACAATACATACTAATTATCATTTATTTATAATGTAAGTATATTTTTTAATCTTAAACATAGTGACTTATGAATACTAATATCACGAAAAAACTTTTCGCATTTTTGAGTTTAACTGTTCTATTTGCTTTTGTAGGCAACGCATCTGCACAAGATGTAAGTGATGAATATAATGAAGCGATGACTCAGGCTTCAGAAGTAACCGACTGGGATACCAATAATAATGGCATTCTTGACGATAATGAGTTTTATGTAGTGAATTATCGTATCTGGGATGTAGATAGTGATGGGCAGCTTACAAATGAAGAATGGCAGTCAGGTATGGATTATTATGTAACCAACTATGATATGACTGACTATGGCGTATTTACCGATTGGGATACCAATCAGGATGATATGGTTGACGTCAATGAATATATTATAGTGATGGGTGAAAACGATGTGTATGGATTTAAAGAATCCATGAAAGATACCCAAAGCGGACAAGCTACCGCCCAGAATACCGAAGACCCTACTCTTAAGATCTGGCACCTGGACAATGACAATCTGGTAGAAAAGATTGAATATGGTGACTGGTCATATACTTTTGACAAGGACGATAACTAAGCTTAGGTTCAGTGTAATGATAAGTGAAAAGACTTTCTCGTAAGGTAAGAGGAAGTCTTTTTTATTTGTGCTATTGTCAAAAAATTGTTGAGTATACCTGGTGTCCCCCACAACAAACTAACTATCTCCTCTGAGATAAAATGAATAAAGAAGAAAAATCCCTTTCATTAAAAACTAAAATTCTTTAGAATAGGACATATTTAAATTATTACACTAAAAATTATGTCTTACACAATATATAATTCTGAAATAAAGAATAAAAGAAGATTTCTTAAGCAGTTCTTCGCAGGTTCTCTGGCTTCTCTCGCATTACCTACCATAGCGGAAAGCTCAGCCAAGCCTCATGAGATTTTGGAATTATTGTCAAGGCCTGAAAATAAGTATGAGGAAAGTTACTGGGAGATGGTCAAGAAGCAGTTTACCATTCCAAACTCACTAATTATGGTGAATGCTGCTAACCTCTGTCCCAGCCCTTACTTTGTCACTGAGAAAGTGCTCAGCTCACAGCAAAAGCTGGAGAAAGATGTGTCATTTCAATATCGCTCAGTATTCTCTACAGAGCGGGAAGAGGCACTCAAAGCGCTGGCTAGTTTTGTAGGCGTGAACCAAGATGAAATTGGCATTACCCGCAATACCACCGAAAGTAATAATATCATTGTACACGGACTAGACCTGAAAAAAGGCGATGAAGTGCTGCTGTGGGATCAAAACCATCCTACCAACGGTATTGCATGGGAGCAGCAAGCCAAACGTTATGGCTTTAGTGTCAAAATGATTAGCGTGCCTGCCTCTCCCACTTCCGCCGACGAGCTGGTAAAGGCTTTTGCGGAAGCGATTACTTCCAAAACTCGCCTGATTTCTTTTTCGCACATCTCTAATACTTCCGGCATCGCCATGCCTGCCAAGGAGATTTGCGCCTTGGCTAGGGAAAAAAATATTCTCAGCATGGTTGATGGTGCGCAATCACTCGGTGTGCTGGATCTGGACCTGAAAGATATCGGTTGCGACTTCTACTCCAGCAGCACCCACAAATGGCTGATGGGCCCTTTGGAAAACGGAATTATTTACGTCAATAAAGATAAGTTGGAGCATGTCTACCCAGCAATTATTGGGGCGGGCTGGAAGCCTGAAAGCAAGACGGTAGACGAAAAGCTTTGTGTACTGGGCCAACGTAATGAACCTACTGCCTCAGCACTCACTGCTATCGTTAACTTTCATAATACTATTGGGAAAAAGCAGGTAGAAGCAAGAATCAAGGCTTTGAATACTTACCTCAAAGAACAAATCAGTGAGAAAGTACCTACCGCTGAGTTTGTTACACCTCTCTCTCCAGAATTAAGTGGAGGGGTTACTATTTTGAGCATTCCCGGTAAAGACCGGATCGCAGTTTTTCAAAAATTGTACGATGAGCATGGCATAGCCTGTGCCCCTACCGGAGGGCTACGCCTTTCTCCTCACATCTACAATACCATGGCAGATATGGATAAAATCGTAGAGGCGCTGCAAACGGTTTGATGTAAAAAAATTATTTCCAGCACTTCAGGTTATCTTTTAAAAGGTAAATCCACTACCTTTATCACATTAGACTCTCTTTATAAAATACCACCATTCTTTTAGCAGAAATCTATTCCATTTCTGTCCTATCCGTGCTGCTCACTTCATGGCAGCTACGACTAATTTTCTATTGTCATTATTTATAAAGAAGAATCATGAAACATGATATAAAAATCGCCATTCTGGGCGGCAGCGGTAAATCCGGCAAATACCTTGTCCGACAATTGTTAGCCCAAGGTTACTCCTGTAAACTGCTTCTCAGAAATCCCGAAAACTTTACGATCAAAAGCCCTTGGGTTGAAACTATCCGAGGAGATGCCAGAAATGAGCAGGATATATTTTCCTTAATCAAAGATTGTAAGGCGGTGATCAGTACTTTGGGACAACCCAAGGGAGAAGCACCCATCTTTAGTAAGACTACGCAGAATATTATTCAGGCTATGCAGAATATTGGCGCTAAGCGCTATATCCTTACCGCTGGTTTGAATGTAGACACACCAGAGGACAAGAAGTCAGAAAAGACGCAGATGGCTACTGCATGGATGCAGGCTAACTTTCCTGAAATATCGGCTGACAGACAAGCAGAGTTCAGGCTTTTGTCAGAGAGTAAATTGGACTGGACGATGGTTCGCCTTCCTATGATTGAGCAGACAGAGGGGAGAAGTAAAGTACTGGTAAGTCTGGACGATTGTCCGGGTGAAAAAATCAGTACCACTAACTTAGCACACTTTCTGATTGAGCAATTGTCTGATGATGGTTTTGTCAGAAAGGCTCCTTTCATAGCTAATGGCTAATCTCTATCAGATCATGTACCCACAATGGGTACATGGTTTTTCACTTTTCATCATGAAAAAGAAACTCCCGGTAAATATCCCAATGCTTGCCATTATGCTTTAGCAGAAACAGACTTTTCACCAAAAAGCTATCCTGAAATTTTCTGTGCTGAAACTCCGGCCAGGCTTCCTTGAAAGCTGGTTTGCTGAGGTCGCGCGTAGCAATAGTCATATGTGGATGTAGCTCTGCTCTAATCTCACTTTCCTGAAAGTCCAACTGCTCTGCCAGCACATGGTTAAGCTGTGCATGAAGCTCCAGAATAGCTTGAGAGTATTCCACATTCACATAAATCACCCGGCTAGAGAAGTGACCGAAGCCATTGAGCCTAAGCAAAAATTCTGACTGTTGCTCAGTAAACTGTTCCAATGTTGGAATAAGCCTGCTTTCTTCTTCCTCTTTCCGTTTAAAGGGCGTTTGTAAAGTAATGTGCGCCGGAGATTTCAAAGCGTGTTTGACATCAAACCTGGCTTTCATCTCCTCCTTCAATGCTCTCACACTTACTCTAAGCTCTTCGTGGGGAATTAAGGCGATAAAATAGAGTTTCATAAAGATATTGAGTGTTATTCTTCTTTAAAAAACATAGTTATCCAAAAGAAAACGATAAACATGCCTTCATTGTGGATGAGTCATTCACTTCAAAATATTACCAGTCATGCCGGGGTATTATAAGACATTTCCTTAATTGCTAAAGCATTAGACTCTATTTTCTTACGAAGTGTAAAAACATGAAAAATCCGGCAGATGAAGAGCTTACCGGATTTCTATTCTAGTTTTATGGATTATTGCCCTTTACCACTGCCTCTTTTTCTTCTTTAGCCTGGGGATAATGCTTGTCAGAAAGGTCAATTTCGCCCTTTACAGATCAGCCTAATCACTACCCGGAAGTATTTGAGCGTGGGTTGTGAGGGACTGCACGGTAGATTTCAAAACCATAATAATCTAATACGGCAAATGAACCTACCATCACCACAACAAAACTGATTCATAGCTTTTTGTACTTCATGATTAGAAAAACAGGTTGTCAAGATGTAAAAAAATGCCTAGCGGTGCAGACTGGACGCATTAGGCAGGCTCATTTGAAGCTGCTGAATGAACTTGGGAAAGAGGATGTTATTTTCCAAATGCACATGAGCGTACAGGTCTTCTTCAAACTCCGCCAGTTCCTGATATAACATTTTGTAGGATTGGCAGGCATCATCGGGTGTTTCATAGTCATTTGTCAGACTACGAATTCTTTTCATCTCATCACCGGCATCTTCGTGCTCCTCATTGAGTTCTTTTAGTAGATTATCAATTTCAGCTTCAGTAATGTTGAGGGCTTGTTGATCCAATGCTTTGATCAGTGGAAACAGCTTTTCTTCTTCCTTGCGGGTATGCTGTAGCAACTCTTCATGCAACTCAATAAAGTCGTGGTAGATATCAATCAGCTCAGGATGTTGCTTTCCATGCACTTTACTCACTTTCTCTGCCAGCAGGTGAACTTCCGGCCCTTTCTTCCGGATATACGCATGGTGGTTATTGACGATGAAGTCGCAAAGCATTGAAAGTGACCAGTCATTGACTCTCAGATTTTGCTTTTCGGGCTGAACTTGCCGGATGGCTTTGTTCACCTCTTCGGGATCTACCCCGGCTTCCCGGCAGGCAGCATCAAAGCTCCTTTTGCCCTGACAGCAGTAGTCTATTTTCAGCCTGTTAAATACAGCAGCGGCCTGAGGATACTGATTTACGACCTCTCCTACGCTGACTGAAGAAGGCTGCTTAGCGATTTGTACCCGCCAAATCTCCGGACCAGCCTCAAGCACTTTCCACTGTAACTGTCCGGGACGCTCTTCCTGAAACTGATAAAACAGCGGCTTGGGATCATGGTCATTGACAAGAATCAGGCTTTCACCTTCGGAAAGCTTGTCAAAAGTTTCAAAAATGAATTGATGCTTATCCTTAGGGGCGATTTCTCTTACGTCTATCGTGCTCATTTTCTTAAAGTTATGAATTAATAATGTGCTAAAGATAAAGGAAGTGAAGACCAGGGGTTTATGATCTTAATCACATTGACTCAGAAAAAACTTTCTTTTGTCGCTGTGTGATGCATACTAAGCCAAGCCCGATGGGCATGATAAGGCTCAGGTAGAAGAGCAGTGAAAAATAATGAGTGACTCCGGGCAGGCCATTGACATGGAATAATACCTGTAGTACCAGCGCCAGTTCACTCAGGATAAAACCCATTATAAATACCCACATGCCGGTCTGCTGCCTACCTGTAGAAAGGTCAAGCCATCTCTGCTGTACAAACCAGCCCAGCAAAAAGAAGGTGGTGATGCCAATAAAGTTCAGATGCAGATAAGCAATGACCAGGTTTCTTTGGCGGTAGGCCAGATCCGCTACAAAAGGTAAAGCTTCGGCTAATTGTAAAATATTCTTTACCACCAGCGACATCAACACCAGCAGCCAAAGCAAGGCTACCATTTTACCCAATCTATTTATCCACTGCTGACGTACTACACTCAGGATGCGAAAAAGAAAGTAAAGGCTAAAGAGTTGTGCAAATGCTGCTAAGCCAGCCAACACATAGAGCCAGACAGGTGGCTGTGTCCACAATACGGAAGAAGCGTAAGCAGGTACGGCAGCCAAAGCATTGAGCCAAAAGAATGCATTGCCATCCCTTTTTGAGTAGGCGATATTATTTTTCTCCAGCCAGAAAAAAAAGAGGCCCATGATGGCGAAGAGAAACCAGCCATTGTACTGGAAATGTAGATAAAAGTAAATCGCCAGAGGATACCAGTGGGTAGCCGATAAACCATTGGCCATGATAGGTCCCAGGGCAAAAGGCCCAATAGAAGAAATCAGCATCAAGGCAATAGCAAAGCGGACGATCACGAATGAAAAGCGGTGCCTGTCCCCCGGCTGAGTGTCTTTTCTTCTGTCTTTCAAAAACCTCCAGGCAAAAAAGTAAGACAAAAAGATATGCAGGGTAGAGACAATGATGCTGCCTGCGGCATAGCCTTGTAATGGAAAAAGGATCAGCATACCCAAAACCGTAAGCTGAAAGGCCCAGAAGAGCCGGTCAAAAGAGTTTAAGCGTTCTTTCTGCACATAAGCTGCTACCAGCGCCACATATAAAGCATTGAAAATCCAGCCCAGAAAAGCCACATGAGAATGGCCATGCAACCAGAATTTATAATTAAGCCCCGGCACAGGGCTGAGGTAAAAAGAACGCAGAAATACACCCAGCACCGCTACGATAAAGAGAAAAAGTAGAGAAACCCAGGCCCATCTTTTGAACAGTATCTTACTTCTATCTACATCCGCTTTTTCTATGGCCTGAGTGGATGGCATGGCTTAAGAAATGGTTTTGAGGGTTTTCATCTTGAAGCTGAAGATATCGGCGATGCTTTGGGCTTTCAACCGTGCTTCTTCCGCTTTGCGGCCGGCAAAATGCTCATCCAGCGTCTGCATAAATAGGCGTATCCACCGGTCAAAATGTTCACCTTCTATGGGAAGAGGCAGGTGTTTGTCAAAAGGGCTGCCTTTGTACTCGTTTTCTCCCAACAGCAGCTTTGCCCAGAAGCTGTACATTTTTGGTAGATGCGTTTCCCAGTTGACCTCTGCCACATGATTAAAAATAGGTGACAGCAATTCATCCTGATTTACTTTTTGGTAGAATTCATCTACCAGCAGGCGGATGTCGGCTTTATCCTGTATATCTTTCATGAAAATATCTTTTTTGACAACTGAGAAGCTGCCTTGTTTTTAAGGTTTTGACGAACAGCAATAGTTCCTATACTGATCAGGTAAGCGAAAATAATGAGGCCATTGAACATACCACTCCATCGGTGCAGAATAGAAAGATCAGCCATGCTTCCTATGATTCTCAACCCAAGCGTAATTTGTAATCCTGCCAGCCAAAAGTACAGTAGCGGATGATAGGGTTTCGCTTTGAGCTTCAGGACTCCCGGCAGGATGATAGGTCCGTGGGCAAAGATCATGGAAAAGACGAAGCCAATAAAGAAGCTGTGCAAGACTGCATCGTAGTAAAAATCGCTCAGCAGGCTCAATGTGCCGCAGAGCAGCAGCCAGAAATAGCCGCAGAGCAGTGCTGCTGCTACAAAGCGGGTAAGTCCTTCTTTTTTGATGGTGATGCGGGCTATGTCAAAGCGGTACAGCCAGATTCCTGTGAAAATCAGTCCGCTACCAAAGATCATTCTGCCCATACCATGAAAAGGTAACACCAGCCCCAATAAAAAAAGGCTCATGGCACAAATAAAACTGATACGCTTGAAAGGATTGCTGGGCAGAAAACGGCTCAGCTCCAGTCGTTCTCCGGCAATGGTAAAGAGTAGAAAGCCGATCCACCAGCTTACTGCCAATGGGTACAACTGATACTTGAGCAAAATCAGATTGCCTATCAGCCAGCACAAAGCTCCACCGATCATCATCAGCATATGTGTTTCCGCATGCCGCAGGTACAAGTAGTAAAGCATAATGGCATAGACCAGACTTGCAGCAGATAACAGTACATAAGCGACTATGCTCAAATGTGCCAGAAAGAAAAAGGTGCTGACGCCTGCCAGCAAAGAGGCCAGATAAGCCCAGCGTTTTTTGATCACTACGGCCCTTTCCAGACTGATCAGCGTACCCAGAAAGCTGCCTACCATCATGGCGCCGTGCTCACCGGCATTGACGGAAACAGGGATGTTCCAACCCAGTCTCAGCCAGCCTGCGGTAGTGGCCGTAAGCAATGCCAAAGCGACCAGAGGCAAAACAAAATGGGGGTTTTTCATGACTGCATTTGTTTGGAACTGGCAATTTTTAATCCTGTTCAACGCTTTCTTCAAAACTAGTACAGCCAGCTTTATTCATTTATGATTTCAGTCATATTGCTCAAAAATCCCGTCGTTCTGCTGTTCTTTTCACCGCCCAGAGCGGAATCAACATCCAGAGCAGGCAGAAAAAGAAGGCAGTCAGCATTCCCAGTGAGGTACCGAAGAATTTATTGAAAACCGCTCCGGTATAGCCCAACAGGGCAGATATATCCAGCTTGAGCATCATCAGAATGCGGGATAGGTCTACGGGGTTGAGAACAGTGAAAGCAATGGCGAATTTTTCTATAGGATAATCTTCAAAAGCCAACAGCAACAAAAGTAAAATACCGTCATATATTATACCCATAAACAGCCAAACGAGCAGCGCCAGTCCGAATCCTCTCACCCTGTTTTCATTTTTCAGCGCAATCCAGAAGGCAAGTGCAGTGAAAATAAAAGTAAGCATGATGCCAATAAGCACCAGGGTGAAGAAATTCCATATCTGTGCAGACACAAAGATTCCATATAATAGAAATGGAAGTCCCAGGCCCAGCAGCAGGCTGAGGGAAAGAGAAAGTGCCAGGCCCAGATACTGCCCGGTGAAGATAGACGTACGACGAATAGGTTGCGCCAGCAGAAGTTCTACAAACTCCCGGCTGCTGTAGTAATATATAACGCCAAACATAATGCTCACCAGCGGACTCAGCACGATGATGATGTTCATCAGGCTGATGATGGCTTTAGATAAGTCATTGCTGAAGTACAGCAGACCTGTAGCGCAGAGCAGATAGAACAGAAAATAGATGATGCTCCAGCGGCTCCGCATCAGGTCAAAGAAGGTGAATTTGAATATTTTTAACATGGTAATTGTAAATTTAAAATTACAGATTCCAAATTGAAATGTTGATCATTCAGGACGAACACGATTAATCGTGTTCGTACAGTTTTGGAATTGAGTTGAGTAGTTCAATCATTCATCATCAATATGCTTTCTTTTTTTTTGAGCAGCATCTGAGCGATAGCGTGTTCCAGATCTACCTCTCCGCTTTGCCTTACCAATTCCTGCAGGCTGCCCCTGAAGTGGATGTGTCCCTCCAGCAGAAAGACAATCTCATCCGCCAGGTTTTCTACCAGACTCATGATGTGGGTAGTCAGAATGATGGTTTTGCCGGCAGCTCTTTCTCTGAGGATCATCTCTTTTAACCTAATCATCGCCACCGGATCAAGCCCTACAGTTGGTTCATCCAGGATGATGATGGGATTGTCAAACATCAGGCTGAGCAGGATATTGACCTTCTGCCGGGTTCCACCGGAGAGAGCGCGCAGTTTTTTGTCCAGAAAATCTTCCAGCTCAAAAGCTCCAATTATCTCTGCTTCATTGACAGCTTCCTGCTGCCGTATGTCTTTGACCATGCGGATGAGTTCCTGCACTTTGAGGTTTTCAGGAAAGCGGGCAATCTGCGGCAGGTAAGCAATCTGCTGACGGTATAGCCACTGCTTTTTGATGAGCTTCCCGTCTATCTGGATATCTCCTTTATCGGGAATAACCAGCCCAAGCAGGCTTTTGATGAGGGTAGTTTTGCCAGATCCATTGGGACCAAGTATAGCAAAAATACCTCCCGAACTAATATCCAGGTCTACCCCTTTGAGTACCTGATTAGACCCGAAGGATTTATATAATTTATTGATCGTAATCATGATACGGGTTTCATTAAAGGTGAAGGATCTACCAGGTTTTGCGGGGTAATGGCCGGAGCCACTTTTTCGGCAAAATTGATGATGTCTATGAAAAGACTCCGCAACAGAATGATAGAAGGCTGCACCCGGTTGATGACATAGGAAAACAGTTTGACCGGATGGTAGGGTACATCACCTACTCCATCTTTATCCAGGTCATAGCCGCTGTATTCGCTCCAGTAGTTACTCTCGTAAGTGTTGTAGTTGTGCTGACTGTTGGTAGACAGATCAAAAGTGTTGGACAGAAAGTTGTTCTTTGTGAATACATTGCTATCAGAACTGCCGGAGATGCGTAGTGCCCATCCGTTGCTCCTGAAATTGTTGTGGCTGATCTGACAGCGATTGGCCCCTTCGGCATAGATGCCACTGGTATTTTCAATAAATTCATTGTGGGTGATCTGGCTGTCAAAAATCTCTTTGAGCAGCAGCCCGTAGGAGGCACTTCCCCAGTTTTTTTCAAAGACATTGTGCTGCATGTTGATCTGCTTGGAAAACATGACAGCCACGCCTGCGCCATTGCTACGAAAGGTATTGCCCAGATAATTATCGTTGTTAGAAAACATAAAGTGCAGTCCATAGCGCAAATTTTCTTCGCTTACATTCTCCTCTATGCTGCTGTAGTTGACAAACTCCAGATAAATACCATCCCGGTGGTTTCTGACGATATTGTTATTGATGATGATACTGTCACAGTACCAGAGATGGATGGCATTGCCGGAAGAAGCTTCATTCTCTGCATTGCCAATAATCTCATTGTCAGTCACAGTACACTGGAAAGATTCTTCCAGCATTACACCAAAGAAGGTGTTCATCAACTGATTGCCGCGTATGGTACTTCCCCGACTACCGCTGAGTTTGATACCTGCCTGATCTTTGAGGTAGCTGATGCCTACATTTTGAATTCGGAATCCATTTACTGTTACAGAGTCAGCGGTAATGGTCAGAATCTCGTTCTTGCTTTCTCCATCCAACACCGGAAAATCCTGACCTAGCAGTACCAGCGGTTTGTCAATGATGATATTACCTTCTTTGTAAATACCTTTTTCTACCACAATTGTATCTCCGGCACTGGCCATTTGAATAGCACTACTTACCGACTTATGCTGTTGATCTGCACCCACATAGATGGTTTGGGCATGTACAACACCTAAACTTAATAGAGCGAGCATCCATATATTCAGCAAAGCTTTCATATTCATTCCTCACTTTCTTGCTTAGTTTGTACCTGCGGATCGGCCAATGGCCAGAAGGTATCAAATTGTTCATTCAGTTGTTCCCAGCTATAGAGTTCTCCTCCATTCTCCTGCTGAAATTGCTGTGCTATCTCCTTATTCCGGAAAGCAGTCATGTTCAATCCCATAGGGCTGGGCATCTGGTCTGTCTTCAGATAATACGCCTCCTCTGCTTTGATCAGTACTCCAGGCTCAGTAAAGCCGGTGACGAGATGGTGTGCTATCTCTTCCTGCTCTATCTGCTCGGTTTTATAAAAGTTGACCATACATTCTATGGCGTCAAACTTGAATACCTTGCCTTTGTCAGAAACAAGCTCGCTGCCGTAGCGCTGGTCTACGATAGTCATCTGACAATACTGGCATTGCTCTTCGCCATAGCTGATAGGCTGAGGCTCTACGGAGCATCCGCTAAAAAACACCACGAGAGCCAAAATAGCGAAGGCAAATTGTTTCGTAACTTTATTGTTTTTGATATTTCTCCATTTCAGCCAGCTGGCTGCCAGTCCCAGTACAATGGCCAAACCCAGGAACAGACTTCCCCAATGAGGATAAGAGTGAGCATCAAAGTTCAGCAGCATTTTCTGACCAAAGAGGGGTGGCTGATAGACCATACCCGGTATTTTAATCGGTGCCTGAGGATCAAGATTATGACCATAGTCATACATCCAAAGATAAAAATCGTAAATGCCTAGCGTCCCCAATAGAATGAGCAGCAGGGCCCAGGTCAAAAATCCCTGTCGCTTATTGACGAAGAAAAGACCTATACCCAATAGAGTCATACCCACTACGATAAAAGGAAAGTACTGCAACTCAGGAATGGAGTCCGGCTCAATGTATTTCATTCCAATATAGTGGTTCAGAATATTGACATTCTGTAAAACGCCTTCTTCATTTCCTGAAATCTGGTTGATCCAGATGTACATGGTGATCCCATCGGGATATTGAGGAGCATAGAGCGTGATCTGCCATAAAGGAAAAGCAAATAATAAGAGCAAGCTCAAAGCTCCGGTCAAAAACAATATTCTTGGTAAATTTTTCATGGCTTTAGCTTCTCATGGATTGAAAAGCAGACCTCCAGCCCGGACAAAACCTAGGCTGGAGGCCATGCTCACATTATCTGTTTCCTGTTTTCCAGTTAAGCGCTACGCTACTTCCTCTGGGTGAAACTCTGGCATAACCCTGCATCTCCTGATGCAATGCCGAACAGAAGTCAGTACAGTAGAATGGATATACACCGGGTTTCTGTGGTTCCCAGAGCAAAGTCTCTGTTTGCCCGGGCATCACCAGCAATTCAGCATTGTTAGCACCCATCACACTGAGGCCGTGGGGCACGTCCCAGTCCTGTTCCAGGTTGGTAAGGTGGAAGTAAACCTTATCGCCTACTTCTAATCCTTCAATATTGTCAGGAGCAAAGTGGCTGCGAATGGAGGTCATGTACACATGCACTTCATTTCCGTCTCTCTCCACTCTGGCTTCACTTTCTTTTTTAGCAACATAAGGGTGATGATTTTCTGATAGTTTAAAAGTCTTGACTGATCTGGGCTTCACCAACTCAGCAGGAATGGCCTGGGCATAGTGCGGCTCTCCAATGGTGGGAAAATCCAGCAGCAGTTCCATTTTATCTCCTGAGATGTCATAGAGTTGTGCAGAGTGCGCTAACTCAGGACCAGTGGGCAAATAACGGTCTTTGGTGATCTTGTTTAAAGCGACCAGATATTTGCCAAAGGGTTTCTGTGAGTCGCCACCGGGAATCATCAGGTGACCAATGGAGTAATAGGTAGGCGCACGGTCCAGCACTTCTTTGGAATCTACCTTCCATTTCACCACCTCAGATGAGATGAAGAAAGAAGTATAGGCATTGCCTTTGCCATCAAATTCAGTATGCAAAGGTCCAAGACCAGCCTGTTCTACGATACCATCCAGTACGGATTCGTATTTGAGCACAGGGATACCGTCAATGGTAGTTTCAAAATCTTCATTTTCAATCGCCTGCGTCATTTTGGTAAAAGAGTGCACCGACATATCCGCTGACAATTTACCATTACCCACGATGTATTCTCCAGTAGGGTCAACGTCTACACCGTGAGGAGACTTGGGAGTAGGCAGGAAGTATACCAGTCCGGGACATTCTTCAGGAATCAGCACTTTTACAGATTTTTTCTGAGTGGCAGTAGCAGAATGTGTCTCATCACTGTACTCGTTATTATAATAAGAGGCAGGCATCTCCTTGGCCTTTCCTTGTGCCAGATATTCCTCAGCTTTTTTCCAGTTGACGGCTGCAATAAAATCCTTGTCGTTTTGTGAAGCGCCGATTTCTTTCAGGGTAACTGCTTGTTCGGTATTGTAGGTAGTAAAGAACACCCATCCATGAGATTTGCCTTTACCGGCATGCGCCAGGTCATAGTCGTAGCCGGGTACCAATACCTGAAAAGCCACATCCATATCACCGCTTTCCTGATCCACGCTGATAAAGCTCAGCGAGCCTTTATATTTCTCTTTGTACTGATCCAGTGCCACATCTTCATTAGGAATGGGTATGCTAAAACGAGTACCCGCTACCACATATTCAGAATTAGCAGTGATAAAAGGAGAAGAGTGATTACCACCGGAGTTCGGAATCTCAATGATCTCGGCAGTTTCAAAGGTGCTCAAATCTACCCTGGCAATACGGGGGGTGTTGTTACCGTTGATGAAAATCCAGCGTCCGTCAGGCACTCCATCGGTTTGGGAGAGTTCAGGGTGGTGGGCATCATCCCAGGGCACAAAACCATAGGAGGTCTGTAGCATGGGCTTGGTTTCTTCATTATAGCCATAGCCTTTTTCGGGGTCCTGAGAAAAAACCGGAATTACTCTGAACAATCTTCCAGAAGGTAAACCGTACACGCTGATCTGTCCGCTAAACCCACCTGACATAAAAGCATAAAACTCATCGTGGTTTCCGGGAGCCACGTACACTTTGGAGGCAGCGTTGCTAACGCTCATTACACCTCCGGAATCGTTGTTTGTCCCCTGAGGAGTACAGGCAAAGATAAAAGCTGCACTCAGAGCTATTGTTGCGCATTTTTTTATAAAAGATAACATGACATTTACTGATTTGATGGTTATTATTTTATTTCACTTCGTCTACTGAGCGGAAGTATTCCAGTATCTTTCTGGCGTCTTCCCGGCTGATATTCTGGTTAGCCATGGGGGATAAATATTCTGCCAGCAGCGCCTTAGCGATAGGATCTTTTTGCACCATCTCATTAGGATTCATGATCATGTTCATGATCCATTCAGGAGAACGACGGGCAGTCACTTCTTTCATGGCCGGGCCTATGTATCGCTCTTCCAGCTGGTGGCAGGCTGTGCAATTCTCTTCAAAAATAGCCTTTCCTTCCGCAGCCATTGCTTCGTCTATCGGCCCCAGTTCCACATGATCTACCGGGCCAACTCCCTTATTATCCATAGGATCAACCAGTTCTTCGGTCAGCTCTTCCGTATTTTCCTGCGCCTGCTCAGATGGAGCAGATGAGTCGGATGCATTTTCATTTCCGGCATTGCTGCCACAGCCAAACAGTAGTCCGCTGAATATCAGACTAAGCACCAGATTTCCGGTGAATTTTAGTACCTTAGGTATATTGTTGATGGTCTTCATAACGAATCTTATTTTGTTATTTCAAAAGTAGGAGGACATTGACTCTAGTGTTTATGATTTGAATCATATAGGGCTGTTAACTCTTATTTTTTTTAGTTTTATTGGACAGCCTCCAGGATTCAAAAGCAGTTTTAGTCTTTATTTTTTTTAAAGAAGAGCGAAGAATGGGTATGATAGATGATGAAATACTGAAGAAATATGGTGCCCGTGAAACCAGTTTTCACAAAGATGAAATGCTCTTTATGGAAGGAGACAAAGCCCTGTATTACTGGCAAATCGTAAAAGGTGGCGTCAAAATGGTCAACTTCAGTCCTGATGGACAGGAGTTTACGCAAGGTATCTTTCACGATGGAGAAAGTTTTGGAGAGCCTCCCCTCTTTTCTGACTTTGATTATCCCAGCAATGCCGTAGCCGTGGAGGATTCGGTGCTGCTGAAACTTTCCAAAGAAAACCTCATCCAACTGCTAAAAGAAAACTTTGAAATCCACTGGATGATCACCAGTACGCTCAGCAAACGCCTACAGTATAAGGCCATGATTATGCGGGAAATGTCCAGCCATCCTCCTGAGCACCGCATCCTGACGTTGATTGACTATCTGAAGCATGAAGAATCGCAGGAACATGAAGGAGAGCAGTATTATGAAGTGCCGCTTACCCGGCAGCAGATCGCTGATATGACCGGGCTGAGGGTGGAGACTGTCATCCGAAGCATCAAAGCACTGGAGGAAAAAGGTAAAGTAAAAATTATCCGCCGTAAGGTGTACAGAAGACGATAAGTAATCTTCCGGTATTTTATTTTCCAATTAATACGATAATAATCTCCCTCCTCTTTCATCACGGGGAGGATAATGGATAAGTGCTGATTTCTTCAGGGCAGTAATCCGATTAACTTTTTTGATATACGATCATTATACTTACTTTTAAATCAGAGGCAGCTTTTCAAGCTTAGTAGCTCAGAATATTTTTTTTACAAAAAGCTGATTTTTTAACCCTTATAGCCTATGGCAAAAGATAAAGAAGAAGCTCCAACTTCTTACGAAAATGATCAGGATATTCATCGTTTTTCCCGCCGCTCTTTTCTCAAACTGGGTGGAGGTGCAGCTGCGGTAGCTGCTATGGCGGGTGGCGGCTGGGCACTCACCGAGATCGTAGTAGATGAAGGACCAGTAGCCTCCTGGCACAATTCGGTCTGCCGCTACTGTGGCACCGGATGCAGCCTTATGCTCGGACTGGACGAAGAGAAAAACCTGGTACGGGTGAGAGGCAATGAGGAAGCCCACAATAAAGGGGTGATCTGTATTAAAGGCTCTACGGTAGACTTTCTGATGAGAAACAAGGAAGGGCGCGTCACCACCCCTATGATCCGTAAAAATGGTCAGTTGGTAGAATCTAGCTGGGAAGAGGCGATGAGTCTGGTAGCACAGAAATTTCAGGAAGCGATTGATGAGTATGGCCCCGAAAGTGTTGCTTTCTACGGCTCAGGTCAGCTACTGATAGAAGAGTCTTACACTGCCAACAAGCTTTTCAAAGCCGGCATCCGCTCCAACAATGTAGATGGTAACCCTCGCCTGTGCATGGCCTCAGCGGCCTTTGGCTATACCCAGACTTTTGGCAAAGATGAGCCACCCGGAGCCTATGAGGATATTGATCATGCCGACGTTTTTTTTCTGGTGGGCAGCAATACCTATGAATGCCACCCTCCAATTTGGGAGCGCATCATGATCCGCAAAAAAGTAAATCCGGCAGTGAAGATTATCGTGGTGGATCCTCGCAAAACCAAGACTGCGGAAAGAGCAGATATGCACCTGCCGGTAATACCCGGTACGGATATGTTGCTGCTCAATGCCATGATGTACACCATTCTGGAAGATGGCTTGCTGGATGAAGCATTTATCAGCCAGCATGTTAATTTTTCCAATGGCAATGAGTTTGTTTCTTTTGACGACTTTAAGGAATTTCTGCAGGATTATATACCCGAAGATGTAGCCCCTACCCTGGGTATTTCTCCCAAACAGATACGGGAAGCGGCATTCTGGTTTGCTGCCTCCAAAGCTTCCATGTCTATGTGGACCATGGGCGTTAACCAGCGGGTGCAGGGTACTTTTTTAAACAATAACCTGAACAGTCTGCACCTGATCACCGGACAGATCGGAAGACCCGGAGCTACTCCCCTTTCGTTAACCGGGCAAAGCAATGCCTGCGGAGGCGTACGAGATACCGGCTCACTGGCGCACCTGCTGCCCAACGGTCGTAAGATTGCTAAGGAGGATAACCGAAGAGAAGTAGAGGAATTATGGGGCGTACCTCCGGGTACGATCAATCCCAAACCTGGCTATGACGCGCTTTCTCTGTTCAATGCTATGAATGAAGGGAAAGTGAAGGTCATGCTAAACATGTGTACCAATCCGGCGCAAAGTCTGCCCAATGCGGATCAGTATAAGTCTGGAATGGAAAAAACCTTTATGGTCGTTTCTGAGGTGTATCAGGATACCATGACAGCCCAATACGCCGATGTACTGCTACCTGCCGCTTTATACATAGAAAAAGAGGGCGTGTACGGGCAAACGGAAAGGAGATATCAGATCATACAAAAGCTGCAGGAACCCTATGCGCAATCACGCTCCGATCTGCAGATTCTGGTTGATCTGGCAGAACGTCTGGGACATGGTGACCTTATCAGTGCCAAGACGCCTCATGAAGTCTGGGAAGAGTACCGTCACTTTTCAGCCTATAGCAAATACAATTTTGAGGGAATCACCCACGAAAGGCTAAAGCAGCAGCCGGGCATACAATGGCCCTGCCCTGATACTGACCATCCGGGTACGGTGCGCCGCTATGTGCCTGGCGATCCCTTTGTGCCGGAAGGTGTGGATCATCTTTTTTACGGCTATCCGGACGGCAAAGCCATCGTTTTTCTTCGTCCTTATGTACCTTCCAACGAAGAGCTTAGCCCTGAGCGTCCTATTTTTCTCACTACAGGACGAGTGATCTCCCAGTGGCATACCGGCACCATGACTGGCAGAATAGAACCTCTGGTACATTCCAGCGGACCGGGTACTTTTCGGATGCATCCGCAGGACGCTGCACGTTTCAGGCTCCAGAGTGGAGATAAAATACGTGTGAATAGCAGTCGCGGAGAGATGGAAGGGGTAATGGAAATCAGCGAGAATGAAACGCCGGGCGTAATCTTCGCTCCTTTTTATGACCCTACCTTCAAGATCAACCGCATTGTCTCTGATGATTTTGACCCTATCTCCAAAGAACCGGATTACAAGACCACAGCGGTGGCAGTGAGTAAAGTAGAAACTTTGAGAAATCAATAAGTATGGATGTTCTGGATATCATTGCTATCATAATTCTGGTGGCCGAACTCATCATTTTTTATCAGTTGCGCAAGCACCGTCATCAATTGACACGAAGTGTAAAGTTACTTACCCTGGGAGGTATTATTATAATTCCTATTCTGGCAGTAGTTTTTGCTAACTATCATGTATTTGTTGGCACTAAAGCATCTGAAGCCTGTGTAGCCTGCCATGTGATGGCGCCTATGGGCAATGACATGATTGACCCGCAAAGCACTACTTTGGCTGCCCGCCACTTTCAGAACGGATGGATCAGACAGGATGCCTGCTATGCCTGCCATAAAGACTATGGTTTTCAGGGAGCTATGAAGGCCAAGATGGATGGTTACCGCCACCTTATGCGCTTTGTAACAGACACTTACAACGAGCCTATTCGCTATAGAGGAGAGTTTAACAGTCAGAACTGCCTGAGCTGTCATGAAGGCACTTTTACTTTTAATGCTGTAGAAGAACATCAGCCGGTAATGGAAATTATGCTCACTACCCGCTCCATAGGCTGTGTCAACTGTCATGGTAGGGCACATCCCGAACCTTCCCGGCGCACACCCGGACACCCGGATTACGAAATGCTGTCGGCTACGCCAGAGGAGATCAGCCGGCTGAGAAATATGATTGAAGAAATGGAAACTTACGAAGAAGAGCAATGAGAAAGATATTCATAGAAAGCGTGTTTACAATGATAGGTCTGCTGATCACTATTCCCTTTCTGATCAGCCCAACTCCGGTCCTGATGTTCCTGTTTACATTTATCGCTCAGCCTTGTTTTCTGGTGGCTATCGTGCTGGCTAGCATACAGATTGTCAAAGACCTGCGAAAGAAGCAGGTCATCTGATAGTTTTCAGTATCCATGATAGGTATTAAAAATCTTTTTGTCAGGCTTTTACAAGCTTATGAGCTTCTAAATAAACAGTATTATGCTTAGTCAAATCCCGGACCTGCAGGCATCTTCACCACACTTCCCTTGCTTGTCAGACTGACAAACAGGAACTAAGTATAAAATTTGAGAAAAGAAGTCTCTCTATTTAATACACAGAGACTGTTAAGGAAGTTGAGCCTATCTCATTCACAGGGCATAAGAGATTGAACACGAATTCTGTAAATAATTATGGAATTGCTCATGTTTTAGACTAACCTTTGCTGATATTAGACCAATAAGGATATATTTTATTAATATTACTTATAAGTTTAGAGATTCTGAAGACAGGAAATCTAATGTCAAAAATCTAACAGGATAGGCAAAAAAACTATCAGTAAGTGCAGATCAAGAGGTTAGGTTTTATTTTACTACTGCCTTTTTACCCTGATTTTGCAAAAGAAAAGTTTAACTTATTTTTCTTTGCCATAAACAATTTTAACAAAACTGGAATTAATTATTTATCATGAAAAAATGGCTTTTTATTGGGGGGAGTGTTATGGTTGCAGGCCTGTTATCACTTTTGCTTTTCCCTTCTCTTATAGATCGGGAGAAAGAAAAAAATTCACCCGTCAAGGAAAGTATTCTTCCCATAAAAATTGCCGAAGTTACTGCCACTGAATTTGCTGACTTCGTAGAAGCCGTAGGCTCTACCTTCGCCTATGAGTCTGCCGAAATCACCCCCAATGTTACTGAAGTGGTTGAAAAAATTAATTTTAGTGATGGGCAGATGGTCAAGAAAGGGGATGTGATCGTAGTGCTTCGTTATGCTGAAGAAAGCGCGCAGCTAAGCGCAGCTAAGGCCAACCTCAAAGAGCAGGAAAGAGAGATTGAACGCCTTACCGGTCTTGTTAAAAACGGAGCAGCAGCTGTGTCCGCCCTGGATGCCAGAAATACACAAAAGCAGGTAGCCGAGCAACAGATTCTTCAGTTTCAGGCCCAAATATCAGACAGAATCATCAGAGCGCCATTTGATGGCGTCCTGGGTTTGCGAAACATCAGCGCAGGCTCACTGGTATCTCCTCAAAACGTAATCACTACCATTGACGACCTCAGCACCATGCGGGTAGACTTTACCGTACCGGAAATCTACCTGGGTCAGGTCCGGTCAGGTATGGAAATAAGTGCCATCTCTCAGGCTTATCCCAATCAGATATTTAAAGGCAAAGTGGCTGAAATTGATACCCGGGTAGACCCCAGTTCAAGAGCTGTCCGGGTAAGAGCAGAGATCCCTAACGAAAGACAATTGCTTAAGCCTGGCATGTTACTGTATGTGGAAATGGCACTTGAAAAAGGTACTTCCCCTTCTATTCCGGAGAGATCAGTGCTGCAAACCGGCGAAAGGCAGTTTGTTTATAAGGTAAGCAAAGATTACGTTCAGAGAACTGAAATCAGGCTGGGTAGAAGAAAACCCGGCTATGTGGAGGTGATCTCAGGATTAAACCTCGGAGACTCGGTAGCTACCTCCGGCCTACAGGATCTGGATGATGGGGTAAGTGTACAAATTGATGGTGTATTTGAGCAGCCTTCCGAACCCACAGAGATTATTGACCTTGAGAGCCAGTTGTCCCAATAAGCCTATATTTCCATGAAACTATCTGATATTTCTGTCAAAAGACCTGTATTTGCGGCAGTCTTAAGTTTACTGATACTGGCCTTTGGTCTGGTTTGCTATACTCGGCTGGTAGTCCGTGAGTACCCTGACATTGAGCCACCCATTGTATCTGTTGAGACGAATTATCTGGGCGCTTCAGCCGCTGTAGTAGAAACCCGTATCACCCAGCTGGTAGAGCAACGCGTGAGTGAGGTGGAGGCGATCAAGTTGATCAATTCCAGTAGCGTGGACGGCCGCTCGGAGGTCACCATAGAATTTGACCTGAGCCGTGATATTGACGCAGCAGCAAATGATGTGCGGGAGGCAGTTTCTAACCTTTTGGACAACCTTCCTGAAGAAGCTGATCCGCCGGAGATCAACAAGGTAGATGCCGGCTCAGACGCAGTATTGTATCTGAACCTCACCAGCACCGAGATGGGCATGCTGGAACTTACCGATTACGCTGACCGCTACCTGGTAGACCGTTTTTCGGTGTTGCCCGGCGTGGCCCGAATCAGAATCTCCGGAGGCTCGCGCTATGCCATGAGAATCTGGCTGGACAGGGAGGCACTCGCCGCCCGTCAGCTTACGGTTACCGACGTGGAAGATGCGCTGAGAAGCGAGAACGTAGAGCTTCCGGCAGGTTCCCTGGAGTCGCTGGACCGCCAGTTTACGGTACGCCTGAACCGTGAATTTGAAGAAGTGGAAGACTTTAACAAGCTCATTATCAAAAGAGATGCAAACGGCCACCATATTCAACTGGAAGAAGTAGCGCGAGTACAGCTTGGCCCTGAGGAACACAGAATGAGTTATACCGGTAACGGTGTGATGAGAGTAGGCTTAGGCATCATCAAGCAATCCAAATCCAATACACTGGATATTGCCAATGCTGTTCAGAAAGAAGTAGAAAAAATCAAACCTACTTTGCCTGAACATATGTCTATCAGTAATAGCTACGACCGCTCGGTATTTATTTCGGAAGCTATTTCAGAAGTATACAAGACCCTGGGCATCGCTATCATCCTGGTGATATTTGTCATTTACATCTTTTTGGGTGATATAAGAGCCACCATTATCCCTGCCGTTACCGTACCGGTTTCACTGGTAGGTACCTGCATTGTACTGTTGATGTTCGGTTATTCATTGAACCTGCTTACGCTTCTGGCTTTGGTACTGGCTATCGGCCTGGTGGTAGATGATGCCATCGTGGTACTGGAAAATATTTACACCCGACTGGAAAATGGAGGAAAACCTCTACTGGCTGCCTATCAGGGAGCAAGAGAAGTTGGTTTTGCAGTAATCGCCACTTCGTTGGTGCTCCTGGCCGTTTTTATTCCTATCACATTCCTGGCAGGCGATATCGGCAAGCTATTTACTGAGTTTGCCATTGCCATGGCTGCTGCCGTATTTTTCTCGACTCTGGTGGCACTTTCGTTGTCCCCTATGCTGTGCTCCAAGATGTTGAAGTACAAAAAAGACAGAGGCAATTTTCTCACCCGGGGAGTAGACCGGGCAGTAAGGTATCTGCAAAAAGGGTATCGTTCCAGCCTGGAAAGTTTTATTAGCAAACCTTTTATCAGTGTGATCATCATTCTACTGTTCCTGGGAGGCTCAGTAGGATTGTTCATGATTGTTCCTAAAGAATTTATCCCTAAAGAAGATCGCGGCGTTTTCTTTCTGAGTGCACTTGCCCCCGAAGGTTCTACCTACTCCTACACCAAATCTTATATGGATGAAATTGAGGACAGGCTAATGTACCTGAACGATGAGACCGGTGAAGCAGGGACCATATTGGTAAGAACGCCCGGAAGCTTTGGGTCAACAGTACAGTCTTTCAATGATGGACGGGTAATCATCGTGCTGTCGGATTTTTCCCAAAGACGCTCTGCCTGGGAGATCATGGATGAGGTACGGGAAAGACTGTCTGACCTCACCGGACTGCAAGTTTCTGTCATCATGCGCCAGGGGCTAAGTTCGGGCTCTGGCAAACCAGTGCAGTATGTACTGAGCGGTGATACCTATCAGGAAATTGCCGAATGGAGAGACATATTACTTAACGAAATAGAAGACTACCCCGGACTGGAAGATATTGACTATGATTACAAAGAGACTAAACCGCAGCTAAAGGTTAACATAGATAAGACCAGAGCTGCCGAGCTGGGAGTCTCTATCATTAACATAGGGCGTACGCTGGAAACACTTTTAGGCTCCCGTCTGGTAACTACCTTTATCAAAGGTGGTGAAGAATATGATGTGATCGTTGAGTCTGATTTTGAACAGAAAAGGATGTTGTATGACCTGAAAAATATCTTCGTGCGCTCTGAGCGTACCGGCACCCTGATTCCATTGTCAAATCTGGTAAATCTGGATGAGTTTGCTGACTCTGGTAGCCTGAACCGGTACAACCGCATGCGTGCCATCACCATTGAGGCAAACCTGACCAATGGCTATACCCTGGGACAGGCGCTTGACTACCTGGATGGTGTGGTAGCCGATAAACTACCGGAAGAAGTTACCATCGGTTATAAGGGAGAATCTCTGGATTATAAAGATTCCAGTGAGTCTGTAATCTTTATTTTCATACTGGCACTCATTGTTGTATATCTGGTGCTGGCAGCCCAGTTTGAAAGCTTTGTACATCCTTTTGTACTGATCCTGACCGTACCTTTTGCCCTGTTGGGAGCTTTACTGGGGCTTTGGCTTTTTGGGCAGTCTATCAATATATACAGCCAGATTGGAATGATCATGCTGGTAGGTCTCGCTACTAAAAACGGCATATTAATCGTAGAATTTATCAACCAGCTACGAGATCGTGGACAGGATTTTGACAGTGCCATCATTGATGCTTCTGTGATGCGCTTACGTCCTATTGTAATGACGGGCCTTACTACCATTATGGGTTCTCTTCCGCTGATTGTTTCTTTTGGGGCAGGCAGCGAAACCAGGCTGGTGATAGGGATAGCCATATTATTTGGTGTGCTGGTATCTTCCATCTTTACCATCTATACGGTGCCGGCCATGTACAAGCTGATTGCCCGAGGTACTTCAAGTCCTAACGCCGTAGCCAACGAATTGGAAAAATCATTGAATGAAGAAAAACTTAATCTTGCCTGATTTGAGTCGCATCACAAAAAAGCTCCTGGACGTATTATTGATTTTACTCATTGCCGGAATCGGATCCTGTAATCTGGCTCCGGTTTTTCAGAAGCCTGACCAGGACATATACGATAATTTTAAATATAAAGCCTTTGCCGACTCTCTATCCTCTATCTCTATTGACACTGTCTGGTGGAAATATTTTGAGGATACCACCTTGGATAATATCATCAGACAGGTTTCGCTGAATAACAATAACCTACAGGCGGCACTATACAGTTTTGAGCAAGCCAACATATTGACCAGGGTAGAACGCTCCCCACTTTTACCGGAAGTACAGACAGAAATCAATACATCTCGCACAGTAGTCTCAGAAAATGCGGTACAGAGCTTCCAGTCTAATAAATTCACCAATTATTCACTACTCGGACTGGCCAGCTACCAGCTTGACCTTTGGGGGGCGTTGAGAAATAACTACCAAGCTTCAATTATTGCGTCAGAAATATCTTTACTGGAATACTATAACCTGCTTTCTGTACTAAGAGCACAGGCGGCATCACAGTACATCAGCATTCGCCAGCTGGATACACAAATCGCCCTTTATGACTCTACAATCCGCCTAAGAGAACGCTCCCTACAGATTGCCAATTTAAATTATGAAGCGGGAGCCTCTGACGCCCTGGACCCTGCAAGAGCTGAAACCCAGCTCCGTACGGCTCAGTCCCAAAGGTGGACACTGATCAACCAGCGGGCAAGGCTGGAAAATTCACTGGCAGTATTGACTGGTAGAGAACCCTCAAATTTTTCCTTGCCTGATACTCCCTTAGACTCATTGCCTCCTATTATTCCTTCTAAAATACCTTCGGAGGTACTGACCAGAAGGCCAGATGTATGGATTGCTCTCAAAAGTATGGAAGCAGAAAACGCCCGTATAGGTATCGCAAAAGCTAATCTTTATCCTAATGTTACGCTATCTGCTCAAGTTGGATTTCAGGGCAAGTCTTTTGAAAATATTCTAACTCCCCAAAGTTTTGCCTGGACTATTGGCGGAGGGCTGCTTCAGCCTGTATTTAACTATGGCAGAAACAAAGCATTGGTAGAAGCAGCCTATGCCCGCTATCAGGAGGTAGCAGAGCTGTATCAGCAGTCGGTGTTATCAGCTTTTGAAGAAGTAGAAAATGAGTTGGCCAATATTTACTACCTCAACAATCAGTACCGGAGACAGCAGCAAACGGTATCTGCTGCCACCAGAACTTTGGATCTTGCCCGGCAGCGTTATGAAGCAGGACTTGTGTCCTATCTGGAAGTAGTTGACGCTGAGCGCACTGCCCTGCTCAACCAGGTAGATGCCGTAGGCCTTGTGGGAGAGCTTTACCAAAGCATGATCAACCTCAGCCTGGCTTCCGGTGGTAACTGGGAAAGTGGCCCTCAGCTCTACGAAGCTGAAGAATTTATGGAATAGCATTTCAAAAAGTCAGTATTTTCAGGCTATAGAAAAGGTCAGCTACTTTAGGATTGCTGACCCTTTCAGTTTTATAACCAAAGCATTTTAGTTTTGCTATAAATACGATAATTGCTCAGTCTGTCTTTTTACTCATTACGCAGGCTCTCTACAGGATTGGCTAGCGCAGCTTTGATAGATTGAAAACTAACCGTAAGCATAGCAATGACAGTGGCTAACAAACCGGCTGAAGCAAAAACCCACCAGGGCAACTCCACTCGGTAGGCAAAGCCTTCTAGCCATTTTGATAGCACGTACCAGGCAATCGGAGAAGCCACCAGAAAAGCCACTATTACTAGAGCTAAAAAGTCTTTAGAAAGTAAGTGTACCAGGCTGCTTTCGGTAGCCCCCAACACTTTACGGATACCAATTTCCTTGGTACGCTGTACAATGGTATAGGAAATGAGGCCAAGCAGACCCAAACAAGCTATAAAAATAGCCAAGCCTGCGAAACAGATAAAAATCTGCCCAAAACGTACTTCTGACCTATACTGCTTGTTGAATGCTTCGTCCAAAAAATAGTAATTGAAAGGGCGTTGGGGAGCAATATTCTGCCACTTCTGTTCCAGTGCAGCAATGGTAGAAGAAATATCCTCTGTACCCAGGCTCAAGGAGAAGAAGCGGGAGCGATTGGGTTCCAGACGAATGCTCATAGGTGCGATCTCTTCCTGCAAAGGCCTGAAATGATAATCTTCCACCACACCGATGATTTCACCTTCCACTCCCCACTGTGAGAATCGCTTACCCAATATATCTTCCGGAGAAGTATAACCATAATTTCTTGCAAGAGCTTCATTGACAATGAGTGCCGATGTATCTGTCAGGAAATCCTGAGAAAAAGCACGGCCTGCTGCCAAAGGCATTTCATAATGTGCCAAAAAATCGTGATCTACATAGAATAAGTTAACATTGCTGGACTGCATATCACCATCTGGATTTTCTATCTCGGTGTAAGCACCATTGTTACCTTCTCCCGGTACACTGGAGGAAGCGGCAATAGATTTTACCTGGGGATGACCTGCCAGCTGCTGCTTAAAAGTCTCTATCTTTTCTTGTATTACATCATCACCCCGAAAATCAATCACCAGCATCTGGTCTTTTTTAAAACCAAGAGCCTGCTTACGCATATAGTCCAGTTGTATGTATACTACTGCTGTACCTACAATCAGAATGATAGAAATAGCGAACTGAGCTATTACTAATACTTTGCGCAGCCATATACCTCGCTGACTACTACTAAATCGTCCTTTCAAAATAGCGACTGATTTAAAGCCGGAAAGAACCAATGCCGGATAGAATCCTGCCATAACCCCTACTCCTATTGCAACGCTTACGAATAGCGGTAGGTAGTATGTTTGCTGAATCACACTAAGAGCTACAATTTTTCCTGCTAACTGGTTGAATACCGGAAGCAGTAACTCGCTCCCCAGCAATGCAATGGCAAAAGCCAGCAAACTGAGCAGTAAAGACTCACATAAAAACTGAACTGTTACTTGCCTCCGGATGGCTCCCACTACTTTACGGATACCTACTTCTTTGGCTCGCTCAGTAGCTCGGGCAGTTGCCAGGTTCATGAAGTTGATACAGGCAATCAGCAAAATAAATACAGCGATAATTGCAAATATTTTTACATTAGTCAGATTACCAGTAATAAAAGCGCCACGCTCAGAAAAGTACACTTGTGATAAGGGTTCTAAAAACAGCGTATAGTTCATACCCTCATCGCGATCCTTTTCACTGATATAGTTGTCCAGAAAGTCTGGTAGTTTGCTTTCCAATGTTTTGGGATCAGTTTGCTCTGAGAGCAATATGTAAGAGGTATTGATAAAATTGCCCCACTGATCAGAAGCTTCAGGGTAAACTTCCTCCAGGCGAGTAGAAAGAGACATGAGAACTTCAAAAGTAAAATGTGAATTTTCCGGTACGTTTTCCATAACACCCGTTACCATACAATCATATTCTCCTTCCAGCAGCAAGCGCTGCCCCATCGGGTCTTCATGACCAAAATACTTTTGAGCAGCATTCTCGGTAAGCACTATGCTGAAAGGAGCTTTCAAGGCAGTTTTTGGGTCTCCTTCAAGCAGAGTGAAGCTAAACACTTCAAAAAAACTTGAGTCTGCCAGCATGGCCTCGTCTTCCTGAAAAGTTTGATCTTCCCGCTGAAGAAGAAAGCGAGCATCATCAAGACGTACAATCTCTTCCACTTCCGGTAAATCAACCTTCATATAAGGAGCCATAGGAGAAGAGGTCTCGCCTACATTTAAAGTCTCAGTTGGTGTTTTAATGTCTGTAACTAGCCGATAAATACGATCAACTTTACTGTGAAAGCGGTCATAACTTAGCTCATGCTGAACATAGAGAAAAATCAGGAGGCAGCAAGTCATTCCGATGGCCAGCCCTAGTATGTTAAGGATGGAGTAAAATTTATGCTTTGCTAAATTTCTGGTGGCGACTTTGAAGTAATTTCTAAACATAGCATTATGGTTGTTGGTATAATATTTTCTCTTTTGAATATAATCAGGGTGCAGAAACATGAACACATTGAGCCAATAAAGCGCTTTGGCTTTCCACAAGCCCTGTTCTTTTACCCTTCGTTGAAATAGTTCATACAAATCACCTTCTACCTCATCTGTTAATTCGGTACGACAATACCAGCGTAGAAACCGGGTAGCTCTCATTGGCGGATCAGATTGATATTTTGGTAATTTCGTCATCTGTTAAATCATTTTTACATCCCATACCACTTTAGGAATAGCGCTCCAAAGTTCGTTACGCATGGTTCTTGCTTCGCGCAAAGCTTCTTTTCCGGAATTGGTGATGGTAAACAGGCGTTTTTTTCTCCCTCCTCTTTCTTCACTCGCACCTCCCATGTGAGAGTGCAAAAAACCTTTCTGTTCCATCCGCATCAAAGCCTTATGTACCGAGCTTACCGTTACCTTTCTTCCGGTACGCTTCTCTATTTCATCCGTAATAGCCAGACCGTAAGCATCATCGTAGAGGATACCCACCGTTAGCAGTACCAGTTCTTCAAATTCACCGAGATGGGTTCCTTTCATATTTGTTTTGTATATGTCTAACAAATGCAATGAGAATGCCAGTGCCTTATAATCATTGCAAAGGCATATTATAGGAAACAATACTGTCCGCTAATGATCGTTTGGCGTTCGCTGATGAACACAAATGAAGTTAACAGGTTATGCTAAAGGGTTTATAAAATCACCTTCAAATGAAGTGGTTTTTACCCTCTCAAAATTTATTTAACTTCACAGCTACTGCAATCCTTTTACCTTATTCTAGCCGTAGCTTTAAAAAAACAGAATGCTGAATAATACGTTACACAGAAAAATAAAAGCTTAAACAACACGTAAGTACTATCACTTAAAAATTAATGGAATACCTTTCATTACTGCTCAAGTGTATTCTCTATTGAACAATATTTTCCAGTATGCAAGCTGAATCAATGATGGCTGATTTTATGCCCCACGGGCATTGTTACTTTTGGGAGCCTTATATTCTCTGGTCTCATGCCTTTTCTGACGGAATCATTGCATTAGCCTATATGGTGATTCCTTTTTCTCTCTTTTACATTTTCAATAAGCGAAAAGACTTTACTTACAGATGGATGGTAGTCCTCTTTGCCGTATTTATCTTTGGCTGTGGAGTGACCCATATCTTTGATGTAATTAATATCTGGTACCCCATTTACCGCATTGATTCTGCGGTACGCATCATTACTGCACTGGCATCAATAGGCACTGCCATTGTATTGATCAAGTTTACTCACAGGATTACCCTGATACCTACCGGAAGGCAATGGGCTCAGGTAAATGAAGAACTAAGTGCATCCAATGAAGAGCTGAGCGCAGCAAATGAAGAACTACATGCTGCCAACGAAGAATTGCAGGCAGCAAATGAAGAGCTTACACTTTTAAACGAGCAGCTATCGGATGCTAAAGAGGAAATACAAAGACTTTCCAAAGAGAAGCTACAGCATAGCCAACAGAAATACCAGGACCTTGCCGAAAGTATTTCAGATATCTTTTTTGCCCTTGATGCATCTTTTCACTTCACTCACTGGAACAAAGCCAGTGAAGAGTTTAGTGGAATCAGTGCAGACTTGGCAGTAGGCAAAAGCATGTATGAGCTGTATCCTCACCTCAGGGATTCTCCTCTTGATCAACTCTATAAAAAGGTAATGCAAACCGGTAGGCCCGATAAATTTATTTATGAGCTGGGACCGAAGTACGAAAATCGCGTCCACGAAGTAAATGCTTATCCTACTACAGAGGGAATAAGTGTCATTACCGTAGACATCACTTCTTTACAACAGGCACAAAACCAGATTGAGGAACAGAAAAAGCAGCTAGAGCTAGCCCTTTGGGGTGCAGATTTGGGCATATGGGAACGCGACCTGGTAAATGATACGCTACACTGTGACGATCGCTACCTGCAAATTACCGGAATGAAAAGGGAAGATATGGAAACTAAACTTAGTGATTTCACCAAACGCATCCATCCCGAGGATAGGGCCTCTGTCATGGAAAAGTTGAAAACCCATGAAGAAGGCAAAGCCCAATCCTACCGGGAACAGTACCGAATTATAGATCCCTCAGGACAGGAAAAACACAAATGGGTGATGAGCAGTGCCAAAATAGTGAAACGCAATCCGGAAGGTAGAGCGTTGCGGATCGTCGGGGTCTTGCAAGACATTACCGAGATGAAACAGGCTGAAGAAAGCAATCGCTTTTTCAAGTACCTGATAGATCATACTGATGACCCTATTTATTGGATTGACCCCCATAATGATTTTCGTTTTGTCTATGTGAATGAAGCTGCCTGTCGGCATTATGGGCTTCCGGAAGAAAAGTTGCTCAATATGAGCCTTCCTGAATGGGACCCTACCTTTACTATGGAAAGGTGCCATTTGCACTGGGAGAGGATCAAAAGAGAAAAATACTTAAACTTTGAGTCCATTCACCGTAATGCAAAGGGCGAAGAGATTCCGGTGGAAATCAGCACCAACTACCTTAAGTATGGCGATCGGGAGTTTTTTGGTGGGCACTTCAGGAATATCAGCGAGCGGAAAGCACACGAAAATAAAATTATAGAGCTACAGCAACGTCTGGAGGGTATCATAGACTCTGCCATGGATGCCATCATCACTACCGATGCAGAACAGCAGATTATGATTTTTAATAAGTCCGCTGAGCAGATGTTTGGATATACTGCTCAGCAAATCATTGGGCAGCCGCTTTCCAGACTTATTCCTGAACGCTTTCATTCTTCTCACAGCTCCCACATTCTGGACTTTGGAGCATCGGGAAAATCCAACCGGAAGATGGGAACCAATCAGTCTGTATTTGGTATAAATTTAATGGGTAAAGAATTTCCTATTGAGGCTTCTATCTCCCAGGTAAAAGTAGGGACACAAAAATATTTTACTGTGATCATGCGGGATATTACCCAGCGACTGCAAAGAGAGCAACAGGAGAAGGCCCTGAACAAAGAACTGATACAACAAAACGAGCAGTTACAACAATTTGGCTATATTACCTCTCATAACCTCAGAAGTCCGGTGGCTAGTTTGCTGGGCCTGATAGAAGTGATTGACGAAAATGAAATAAAAGATCCTACTTATGTGCAGGCGCTCCATCGTATCCGGGTAACCGCAGAGAAAATGGATGAAATCATACAGGATCTCAACCAGATTCTAGAATATCAGAAATCTATCAATGCTCAAAGAGAGTGGGTTAATTTTGAAGATATACTAGAAAGTGTAAAAATATTGATTGCCTCTTCCATCCAAGCTACCAATGCTAAAATAACCGCCTCATTTGAAGTAAGTCAGTTATACACTGTAAAAAGTTATTTTCAAAGTATTTTCCATAATCTGCTCTCCAATGCCATTAAATATAAAGCCCCCAAACGTGTTCCTGAAATTAGAATTAAAACGAGAAAGGAAAAAAATGATATCATTATTGAGATCAGTGACAATGGTTTAGGGATAGATTTGAAAAAGAACCGGGAGAAAGTTTTTGGGCTATATAAACGCTTTCATCATCATGTAGAAGGTAAGGGCATAGGGCTTCATCTGGTAAAAACCCAGACCGAAGCCCTGAATGGTAAAGTAAAAGTAGACAGCCAACTTGGAAAAGGCACAACTTTTACGCTTACGTTGCCTATAGCTGAAGATAAAGAAGGATAAGATTTGGAAATTAACTCCCAGTAGTTTTATTCCTCTATATCCTTACAATTGTATCTGTTGTCTTTCTCTATCTTCCTGCTTAACATATGCTTTGAGTCCCCGAAGACTTTTGATCTTGCCATCTTCAGGTATACTTACGTTTAAAGTATATTCACCAGTGGCAAAGACGTGAGGAGCAAAACGGTTTCCTTTGATCCGTAGTACATATTCCGTTTCCTGAGTAGCCTCATTGATTACTTCTACTACCGGATCAGTACCTCCTAATACTTCAATCTCATCCAGATAAGCTACGGCTTTTCTTCCGTAATTGTCCTGCTGGCTGACAGTAATGGGCCAACCATCGTACTGCCCCTCCGGACTGGCCACAGGATCTATATAACGCGGCCAGCACTCAATCTTCGTCTCGCGTGCCTGCTTATCAAAAATGATGATGCCGTAACCGGTGCTACGATCGTAAATACGGGCAGGCTCCCGCCCGCTCTGATGCGGATTAGCTACAGCGTGTACTGTCATCCGGTTACCAAAGCCATCAAAGAAATTGCCGGTATAAGCAGGCTGCCCTTCAAGGGGCTGATGATCTTCCCCAACAGGAGGCCACCAACGGCGGGGAAAAAGGTTATTTAAAGCAGGCCCCGCAAAGGCAAAACCCGCGTCGCCAAACTCCTCAACGCCATAGTGTACTGTGCTGGCAAGATGCTGATCCCCGGCAATGTGCAATGCAAAACATTTGCGTAATGCCCTTACGGCTTTGTCACGGCCTTCCTGTGGCCAGCCATTAGAGTCCATATCGGTGGTAGGCGCATCGCCTTTTACATACTCTCCTTTTTCGGGCATGGGGAGCCTGGGTACAATACTGTCAATAATACTGCCTTCGGGCAAAGTAGCCACTGTACAAAAATTGGTTTGCGAAAGTACCGCCTTCATCTGCGCTCCATTGCTCCAGTCACTTCCCCAGTCATCCAGAAACTTGAGCTGACGCTCTCCCAGCAGTTCGGCATCCACATCACGGTGCTTTTTGATATCAAATTCTCTATTCTGGATAAAGCCGTTGGTCACTTTTGCCTCTTGTGGCAATGCATTTTTTGGGGCCGACTTAAACTTCCGGTCTTCCAGAATGGCCATACTAACCCCTCCGTAACTCCATCCGGTATAATAGACACCTATACCTCGCTTAACCGGCGTGGGGTCGTAAGGATCGGGTAAATGTCCTGTTTGCGTGCGCTGCACCATATTTACCCAGGTGACTGGCATTTTGTATCCTCCCTGGTCCTGGGCTACATAACCCCAGCCTTCTTCCGAAGGAGCATGCTTGCCACCTTCTCCCCATACATTGCCATGGTACACATCATGATCGTCAGGGATACAGGCAGAAGGTATTTCTCTGAAAATATCACGGTACGACCAGCCGAACATATACCACTTGCGCAGAAAATCCAGCGTAGCTTTCTCTACCGGAGAAGTCTGTATACCAAAACCACCAGAACTCTCATAGAACTGATCTCCCAGAAACACCGCCAGATGAGGCTGATGTTTATTTACATTTACTGTCACTTCCTGGTCAGGGAAGCCGTAGTCAGCATTACAGCTAAATACTACCATTTTCACCTGATCGGAGGCAAGAGGTTCTTCAGCGATAGTACCTTCATAAAAATAAGTAGCTGATTCATTTACCAATGGCAAATCCAGCTTTACCCGGTAGGGCATAGCCTTCTTGTAAGGCCAGTTTTCTATTCTGAATTGAGCGGTTCGCCCCATTGGATCAATACTTCTTTGCTGTATCGTTTTCCACTGCCCTCCTTCCTGTACCTGTAGTGACACTTCATAACCCTCAATCAATTCTATTGGCGTAAGCTGGGCAGTTAGTTTAAGCGTTTTGTTATGCAAAGTATACTGGGCGAAGCAGACAGGCCCAAAGCTTTGCTCCGGCTGATAGTTTATTTTTTCTCCTTCAATTTTCCACTGATCAAAAATTACCGAGGGTTCATTTGCGGTATCCCCTTCCGCCTCAGAGTGTGAAACCAAGGCGATATTACCTTGCAAAGTCTCCGCAGCAATATTATTTACCGTAAGCTCAGCGACATCCCCCTGCTCCTGAGCAGTAGCCGTAAGAGCAAGGCTATAGCTTTCGCCCTGAGGTGTAGCTTTCAGGTTTAAGAGAATGGGGCGATCCACTGCCGGAACTTCTTCTCCTGTAGTATCGCCAACAAACAACTGGCCATCTTTATCAATGCCTACATCCAAACCTTGACCAAACACTGCGGCAGAACGGTAATCTTCAAAAGGCCCCTTGGCTCCTAATCTGAAGCCCGCATAGCCCTGAGGTGATCCTGAAATATTTTGCATCTCCACAATCACACTGCTGCTAAATGCTGCTTTTTGCTCACCCAATTGGCAGCATAAGTTATGCAAGGCACGGTTTTTCCCACTTACATTACACACTACTCTTCCTGATTGAAGTTCCCAATCCTGCAAGCGGTTTCCCCAGTATTCCGGACCTACCCACAGCATATCCGGCCAGTTTTGCCAGCTACTTTCAAAGGAAGCTTTGCTTTTCATCAGTGCAGCTTTCGTTTCCGTATTTCTGGCTGAGGCTGTACCATTAAAAAATACTTTAGGGGTAACAGTAGTGATGGCCAGCGCCTTGACAGCATCTCTTCTTCGCATATTTTAGGTTGTTTATCAGTGTTTATATTTTTCCGAATTAATAATTTAAGCAGTCTTTGCTAATCTTTGCTAAAGTTTACAAACCAAAGCCGCTTACACGCATACGCTTTTTAATAAAAGGGATGGTCAACTTGTTCCCCTGGCTCACGAAATACCCAGGGTCTGAACTGCTCCAGCCTTTCTTCCCATTCTTCCAGTGTTCGGGTAGGATAAGTAGCTTCCCAGCCTCCTTCTCTAAAACTTTCACTCACTCCTTCATCATTGATGGACTCCCTCCACTGATTTAAGGCTTCCAGCAGTTTTGCTCTGGTCTCCTGATGTGCAGGATCATCTGCCAGATTATTCAGTTCGTAAGGATCATTTTCCAGATCATACAACTCAAACTCCGGCTTAGTGGCTGCCATAAAGCGTGCCTGCTCAGGAGGCAGCTCGCCTTTCAAATGAAGGACATTCAGCAGTGCCAAAACGGGATAGCTGTTTTCTTTGTAGCGATTAAACTGGCAGTAAGCTCTTTCCGGCATCAGGTTATGAATTAGCTTAAACTTATCAGAACGGATCGCCCGCATGGCATCATGAGTACTGTCCATCTTGTCACGGGCAGCAAATATGTACTCACGTTCACCAACATCTGGTTCAAACAGGTTCTTACCATGTAAAGGGTGCGAGGATGATGCCCCGGCTACATCCAGTATGGTTTTAGAAATGTCAATCGTCATGACCATATCCTCTGACACTTTACCGGCTTGTATTTGTCCCGGCCAGCGGGCAATGACAGGTACCTGTATACCGCCATCGTACAAAAACTGCTTGCCTCGTGGCATGCACCGCCCATTGTCTCCAATGAGAAAAACCAGAGTATTTTCGGCTAAGCCTTCCGCTTCCAGACGATCCAGTACCTCTCCTACCTGGCGATCTACCACCTGCATCGCTTCCAGGCCATTGGCCCAGTCTCTTTTCGCCAAATCTACCTGCGGATAATAAGGCGGAAGCCTTACCTCACTGATATCTATAGGGTTCAGGGAATCACGCTCCCAACGACGATGCGTACCAGGAAAAGTGAGCTGCGCAAAAAAGGGCTGTCCTTCCGCTCTTTCGCTCCAATCTTCTCCTTCATACAAATCACCTTCAAAGGTAAAATTGAGATCAGTTTTTCTGGCCTGCATGAAGCAGGTAAAATAGCCTGCTTCCTTCAAAAGGTGGGTAATTGGTTTGATGCCATGGGGTAAAGGTTTTCTTTCAAAGCCTGAGCCATCCGTACGGTGCTGACTGGCCCCAATGTAATTCTGATGAAAGCCTGTCATCATAGCGGAACGAGAGGGTGAACAAACCGGGGCGGTACTAAAGGAATTGGTATAGCGTATACCCTCGGCAGCCAGCTGATCTATATGGGGAGTGCTGACGCCCGGCTCACCATAAGCGGAAAGCTGATATCCCCAGTCTTCCAGCATGATCCAGACAATATTGGGTGGGGTTTCTTCCTCCTCCGGCGGTTGATTCTGACAACCAAGTGTTATCAAAACCAAACTCAGAAAACCAATAAAGGATGTGATTTGAGTAGAAAAGCATTTAGGTAGTTGCATAGAAATAGTGTCAAGCATTCTTATTGATGCATTTAAAATCTATAAAAAATCTCATATTCTGAAGGAACAAGCTCAATTATCCTCTTAAGTCACTAAATCATTCTTGATTTTTTTCTGCACGAGTGAATTATTTTTCAGCTATAAATGTATACTTACCGGTAGGTATATAAACTGTTTTAATCTAGAAATAAAGAAAAATGAATAAGCATTGGGCTCATGAAGCCGTATTTTATCACATTTATCCGCTGGGATTTTGCGGAGCGCCGGAGAAAAATGACTTTACTTCACTGGCTGTAAATCGTCTAGACAAAATTTATGATTGGATAAGCCATTTGAAAAATTTAGGCATCAACGCCTTATATCTGGGGCCTTTATTTGAATCCGGAGAGCATGGCTATGATACCGCAGATTACTATAAGGTTGACCGCCGTTTAGGTACTAATGAAAGCCTTGCCCAAATTGTCAAAGCACTACATGAAAATGGTATTCGTGTCATTCTGGATGGGGTCTTTCATCATGTGGGCCGGGATTTCTGGGCATTCCGGGATGTGCTGGAACATGGCGAGAACTCGCGCTATCGCGATTGGTTTACTGGTTTGTCCTTTGAAGGAGAAAGCCCTTACGGAGATCCTTTCCAGTATGAAGCGTGGAATGGCCATTACAGTCTGGTCAAGCTCAATCTTCACCATTCGGAAGTAAGAGACCATATTTTCCATGCCATCAAATTTTGGGTAGAGCAGTATGACATTGATGGTTTGCGACTGGATGTGGCAGAAGATATAGACATAGATTTTCTTAAAGCTCTCTCTTCCTTTCGTGACCAGATGAATCCGGACTTCTGGCTGATGGGAGAAGTGATTCATGGAGATTACAATCAGTGGGCCAATGTAAAGACTCTGGATGCTACCACCAATTATGAAGTGTACAAAGGGCTGTATTCCAGCCATGTGGATGCCAACTATTTTGAGATCGCGCATTCGCTCAAAAGGCAATTTGATGACCCGGGCATGTACAAAGGCTTGCCTCTCTATAATTTTGCCGATAACCATGATGTAGACCGGATAGCCAGTACGCTTACTAATCAGCAACATCTCTATCCCCTGTATACTTTACTCTTTAGCATACCCGGTGTCCCTTCTATCTACTACGGAAGTGAGTGGGGCTGGGAAGGCAAAAAAGTCAATGGAAATGATGCTCCCCTGCGTCCTGATATAGAGCTTACCATGGTGAAACAGGAAAGCCCCCATCCTGATCTGGCACAGACGATTAGTGAACTCGCTCACATTCGCAAAACCTCTTCGGCACTCAAGTATGGAAATTATAAGCAAATACATGTAGATCACGAGCAATTGGCCTTTGTCCGAAAAAGTGATGATGAAACCATATTGGTAATGGTGAATGCTGCCGATGAAAAAGTAAGTGTAGACCTTAAGCTCCCTGAACTGAAAGGACGTACATTGGTAGACTTGCTGAATCCGGAAGAAAAATTTACCGTTCAGCCCAAAACCACCAGCCTTCCAATTTACCCTCATTGGGGAAGAATTATGAAAGTGGAATAAGCATATCCGATCAATTCAAATAAACATTATGGATAAAAGATCAGAAATCATATCGCAGGCGGTATCTCTCTTTGCTGCTTATGGCTATGAAGGAGTAGGTGTGCAGCAGATCGTTAAAGCAGCCGGAGTGACCAAGCCTACGCTATATTATTATTTTGACAGCAAACGAGGCTTGTTAGAAGCAACGCTCCAGCAATATTTTGATCAGCTTTATTCGGCTACAGAAGTAGCTACCGTCTTTCAAGGAGACTTAACGGTGACACTACGCAACATCGCTACGGCTTATATTGATTTTGCCAGTGAGCATATGCTGTTTTACAGAATGCAACTCAGCCTGTTGTTTTCCCCTCCTCAAAGTGAGGCCTACGCAACCATATTGCCTTTCAAGGAAAGACAATATGGGCTTTTGGAAAATATGTTCACGGAAGCAGCCAGGCAGCACGGTAACATGCAGGGTAGACAGCAGGAATATACGGTCAGTTTTCTAGGCACGCTTAATGCTTATATTGAGCAAGTATTTAATCAGGAGATAAAAGCAAATGATGAACTGGTAAACCGCATGGTTCACCAGTTTATGCACGGTATACTTTCATAAAAATTTTCGGTAGTGACACTGGCCAGGAAGACGAAGTAACTTCCGGTTAAGATACGTTAGTTAGTCTGCCAGTTTTACGCGTACTGCGTTAGGGCCTTTCATACCCATTTCTACTTCAAAGGTCACTTTATCGTTTTCTGTGATCTTATCTATCAGGCCATTCAGGTGTACAAAAATACTTTCCTGAGTATTTAGATCTTTGATGAAGCCATATCCTTTGGAATCATTAAAAAAGCTGACTCTGCCTTTTCTAAGGGTATCTTCCGGTTCTTCGGCTTCTTTTTTAGGGACACCGATCACGATGTCTTCTTCATTGATCTCTTTCTTTTTGGAGGGATCAGGAGGGGTGGAAGTGAAATTACCGTCTTCATCCACATACATGATCATATCATCCAGGCTATTGCCATCTTTGGCATTAGCTTTTCTATCCAATCTTCTCTGTTCTTTTTCCTTCTTCTTTTTCTGTTTTTTCTTTTCTGTTTCTTTCTTGTTTACAGTTTCTTTTGATTTACCCATAATGGTTTTTTGCTAATTAAAATATGTTTTTTTGAGGTGACAAATAATGCATTCTGAATCCGGGAAGGAGAAAGAAGATATTCAGTTTTTCCGAGAGACAAATGTGAAAGACAAAGCTACAAAATTTCTTTTTCTCTAGCCCAAAGATTTTTTTGTCTGTCAGAGAGCTGGTGTAAGAAATAAAGCTTTACGAAAACTGCTGAGATAACATTCTCTATCCATTCCTGTATTGAAATGACAACATTTACAGGCTGGCATAAAGTTTCTCCTCAGTTCCCTATATTTTTTCAAACATTACCACCAGATTCCTGGCAACTCATCACCTTTCTTTTATTGGGAAGCTTTCTTAAGATTAGCATAGCTGATCAGCGCTATATTCAAATCTTTAATCAGTTGAATGATTTCCGGATCGGTCAGCAAATCCGTGACCCCTTGCCGATCAATGGCTACATCATCGTAGCCGGTATGCCGAATGCCACGCACTTCAGGTACATCATAAGCAGGATGGTCCACAAACAGATACGTACCGGAAGTCAGTTGCTTCAGCATATTGATAAAACCTTCTCGCTTGAGGGCGGGTGTATCGGTAGGGCCTGCATAACGGGCACGCCCTACGCCCAGGTCTTCCGGATGAATATCCAGGTTATATTCCTTGGCCAGTTTGCGATATACTTCCTCTACTTCAGGCGCCATACTGGTACAACCCATATGGGCCGTAAGGTGGCTGATCTGCGGGATATTGCGTATCCCCATTTCTATCTGAGCCCGTATCTCTTCCTCTATTTCCCGGATATCCCAGTCCTGCGTCTGTAGGGCCTGCTCAGGACCATAATTGTCGTTGGGCCAGATCATGGGATAAAAATAGCCGTTCTCATCGCTGATGCTGGGGGCTTTAGTCAGTGGTCGCCACTTAATATTGGACCATTCGCTGGTCAACGTGACATGTATGCCTACATCAAGATCAGGATAGTCTTTTAGTAATTCTACGGCTTCGGGAAACCAGGGGGTAGGCACCATCACCTCTATGGAAGTGGTAATTCCCTGCTCTACAGTTTCTATCATGGCCTGGTTGGCGGCATGTGAAAAACCCATATCATCGCTACGCACAATGAGACGTATAGGCTGATCCTGAGCGGGCAAAAGATTACTTGAAAAACAAAAAATTAACAGAAAAAAAAACGGTTTCATGATCATAGTTTTCAGAGTATCAGAAAATTAGCATATTAGCTGTTCGGCTCTGTCCTGTGCTATGAGGGTTGATGAGTTGCCCTTTACGCAGGACAGATTCATCAAGAAAATCTGCCATACAACAATTTCCAATGAATCTAAGCAAAAGTTTCTTAACGCTCACAGTTTTTGTATTTACTCCATATACTACACTTTTCGGACAATCCATCACCGAAGGTTCCTACTGGAAAAAGCAGGCCATTGAAGATATCATTAAGCCCTGGAATGATCATGCCATTGATCATGAATATGGGGCCTATCACAGCTTTCTTGATAAAGACTGGAAGCCTTTCAATGAGGATCATAAATTTCCCGGCATGATTGCCCGTCATCTCTTCAGTTATGCGGTAGCTTATATGCTCAGTGGGGAGGATGAATATCGTCAGCAGGCTGCAGAAACCTATGATTACCTGACTACACAAGGCTGGGATGAGCAGTACGGCGGCTGGTACACTGAACTGGACCGAGAAGGAAATGTGGTAGATACTTCCAAAGACCTTTTCATGCAGACTTACGCTATCACCGGCCTTGCCATGTATTACCTGATGACGAAAGATCATGAAGTCAAAACGTACATTGACCGATCTATTGATATTCTGGAGCAACATGCCTGGGATACGCAGCATGGTGGCGGTTATATACGGGCGCTGCATCAGGATTTATCTATTAAAAATGGAGATAAAGTATTCTCTCCCCAACTGGCCCCTCTTTCCGGATATCTGCTTTACCTCTATGCGGCTACCCGTGAGTATGAATATCTGCAAATGAGTGAGCGTATCTTGCAGACTGTGGTAGATCATATGACCGATGAAGAAAGTGGATGGATCATGGAAGGCTATGATCAGCAGTGGAACTTATTGCCCCAAGGTAATGCGTGGATGAATACCGGCCACAATATAGAGGTAGCCTGGATGCTCATGCGCTTGTACGACCTGACCGGTAAAGCAGAGTACCAGCAGCAGGCGATGGCTTTGAATGAAAAACTGTTGCAATATGCCTTTCATCCGGAAAGCGGCATATGGTACCACAAAGTCAAAGTAGCGGATGCACAGCAGCATAGTGAAGAAAGCCCCTGGTGGGTGCAGGCGTATGGTAATATGTTTCAGCTCTATTTATACCATAGCAGCGGAGAACAGGCATATCTGGATAATTTCAGCCGAGGCGCTGAGTTCTGGAACAGGTACTTTATAGACAAAGTAAAAGGGGGAACTTACCTTAGCGTGCTGGCAGATGGTAGCATTGACAATGGAAATAAAGCCGTAAGAACTAAAACTTCTTATCATGCCGTGGAACACGGACTCCTCAACTATTTATATCTGGATGTCTGGGCCAATCACGAGAGTATCACATTGCATTATTTTATCACTAGTACTAATAATGAAAAGCTCTACCCTTTACCCATAGAAGAAATGGCGTATGAGATAGAAAAAGTGCTGATTAACGGCCAGGTATGGGATCAGGTTAATCAAAAGGAGGGATACATTAGCCTCCCTCCCGAAGAAAATCAGCATGTAGAAGTGAGCCTGAGAAAGCGATAGGAATCAGGCAGGCTGCACCTCCATGGGGATGGTCAGGTATTCCCAATTCAGTCTGAGTTCACCGTCGGTAACTTCATAATTCAGATCTTCTCTTAAATCGCTGTTTTTTTGAGGTTGCACCGACACTTCCAGTACATTCTGATCTTTTACTGATTCATACTCAGTACCTGAAATACCGGTAGCAGCATTAAAGATGACTGTCCATTCTCCTTCTCCAGGAATCATGAATAGGCTATAAGTTCCGGCATCCAGTCGTTCACCTTCCACCATTACCGCTTGGTCAAAAGTAACTTCTGTGGCAGCATTGGCTCCGGCACGCCATACTGCTCCGTAGGGCAGCATATCTCCCCAGATTTTACCCTGCCGTCCTTTGACACGAGGCGAACTGTAATCTACACTTACATTAACTCCCTCTATGTTTCCTTCAGCCGTGGCTGAGGGGCTTTGAGGTGTGCAGAAGGAAAAGCAGAGAGCAAAACATGATAGTAATAGGACATTTAAGATCTTCATACTTAATTTTTAGTTTGGTAGATAATCAGCGGAAAGATATGCTTTTTAATTTTGCTTTACTACCCAATTCAAACGAGCTACCTGAATACCCTGCAGGTCAGCCCGGAGCGAGGCGATATACCACTGCCCTTCATGCTGAAAAATCTCCGGTGCAGCCACTTCCAGCGAATCCACAAAATAGCGATCGTCATCAACACCAAAATTGGTAGGATCAGGTGAGGCGTAAACGCTGGTTTTCTGTGCTTTTTCCAATTTGCCATTCACTACCCTGCCGTAGCTTTGGGTACGAAACAGGTAGTAAGGTCCACCCTCTACCGGCTGCACCACATGTGGGCATTCTGCCAGCCAGAACTGACCATTGCCTTTGCCTGCTGCCTCTCCTCCATAAGCTACCCGCTCAGACTTACTCCAATCGTAAAGATTTTCGGAAGTACGCAGATACACCGCTCCTTCATTGTTGGGATGGGCTGTATAATAACAGTACCAGAGGTTATTGATCTGCTTCACCATCGCATCACGGGTATTGGTTTCGGCAGGTTCACCAAAAAGCGCAGGAGAACCCTCACGAAGCACCCTGGTAAATTCTTTTCCATCCTCACTTTTAGCCAGGCAGATGCGGTTCCAGTCGCCATAAAACATCAGGTATTCTCCTTCATGCTGAAGCACATAAGGAGCCTGCATTCCGCCTGGTTCTTCTCCCAGACTGGTATCGGCCTGCATGGCAATGCCCATTGGCTGCCAGAGCGTATCACTAAGTTGCTGCCCTTCCCAGCGATGAAAAAGACGTGTCTTTCCGGGTGCTTTGGTTTTACGAATACACGACCAGACTTGCCAGGTACCATCTGCTGCCTGCCAGATGCCAAAGTCTACCGGTTGCTGTTCTTCACTTGTCAGTTCACCCAAATCAGGGTTGCCAGCGATCTGCCACCAGTCACCCTCAATCTGGGGGACCACTACTACCTCTTCGGCAATATTACCTTCGGTTTCCTGAGAATTGCTCGCTGGAGAGCAGGCATAGCATAAAGTTATAATGCCTACAGTAAAAATAAGTAGTTTCATAATCACGCTTGTCGTTTAAAGTATTGTATGAGGGTGTTATTGTGTTATGGTTTTTTAGGGATGTTCTACAACCAAAAAACCATAACACCTAGATCAATAACACCCTAAAACCCTTTCTTGAGAAAAATATACATTTATTTGTAACCTTTCCCTAAAGTCAAAGTTTCCCCGAACAAAACTACCAAACTTGGATTCCAGCACCGATAACGCCATCATGCTAAAAGTCAAAAGCGGTGACCTCGAAAAGATGGGTCTTCTTTTTGAGCGTCACCACAGGCCCCTTTTTGGCTTTTACTATCGCATGTGTCAGGATGCTGAACTAAGCGAAGACCTGGTGCAGAATCTTTTTCTGAGAATGATCAAGTACCGGCACACCTTCACCGGAGAAGGGAAATTTACCAGTTGGATGTATCATCTGGCCCGTAACCTGCTGGCCGATCACTACCGGAAAAAGAAAAAGATGACTACTGATAATTTTAAAGAAGTAGAAAAGATGTGGGAAGACGAAGCTGCCCAGGAGGCTCAGGAAGAAAGAGAAAAACTGTTAGAGAAAGCCATGCAGTACCTGAGTGATGACAAACGGGAAGTGCTGGTGCTCAGCCGCTATCAGGGTTTGCGTTATCAGGAGATCGCCGATATGATGAATACCAGCGAAGCGAATATCAAAGTGAAAGTATACCGGGCGATAAGGGAGTTAAAAGAGATTTTTCAAAAACTGGAAAGGTTCAGTGCATTATGAAGGATGAACATATCATATTGGTTTTAGACTATCTGGAAGGAAAGCTCAGCAAGGAGCAGCAAAGCCAGTTAGATGAGTTACTTCATGCTGGGGTGATCCGACAGGAAGAGATACAAGAGTTGCGTCAGTTTTATATCAAGTCGGAAAGCTACCAGGCACCGGAACCTTCGGAGCAGCTCAGGTACAACTTCTTTGCACAACTGGATCAGGAGATTGCTAAAGAGAAGCGCAGAAAAAGCTGGAGGAGTTGGTTCCCTCGCTTGCAGGCAGATATCAAGCTTTCTCAATTGGTCACCGCCGCTTTCATCTTTTTGCTGGGTCTGATGTTGGGCTTATGGTTCAATACGAACCGTGGCTATGAGCAGCAGATGTCGGACATGCGGGCGGAGCTGCAAAACATGCAGGAGACGATGGTCATTAACCTGCTGGAACAGCCTTCGGCTACGCAAAGGCTCAAAGCCGTGAGCATGAGCAATAGACTACCGCAAACGGACGATAAGGTGAGTGCAGCACTTTTAAAAGTACTCAATGAAGATCCACATGTCAATGTGCGGCTGGCAGCTCTGGATGCTCTCCTGAACTATGCACAAAATCCTCGGGTACGCGAAGGTCTGGTGCAGTCTATTCCCGGACAGAAAGCACCTATGGTACAAATCGCACTGGCAGAAGCTATGGTGCAGCTGCAGGAAAAGAAGTCGGTAGAGGCTCTACAGCAACTGATGGAACAACAGGATATCAATGAAATGGTAGCCCTAGAAATTAAAAAAAGTATCAAAGCTTTAACCTAAAAAAAATCATGAAAAAAATAGCAATCATCGCCCTCCTCATGGTGTGTGGGCTGTACGCTTATGCCCAAAAAATGCGGGTGCAGGAAGAAGAGAACATCAAGAAATCACTCAGCTTTGAGCAGAATGATGACCGACTACTCATCCTCAAAAACATCAGTGGAAGTATAGACATTGAAGGATACGACGGTAACACGGTTGAACTGGAGGCCCGACAGCTACTCAAAGGAAAAGATCAGAATGCTTTACAAATTGCAAAAGATGAGGTACAATTGATCACACGGGTTGAAGGTGACATTATTCTGATCTACCCTAAAGATCCAAATGTGATAGCTGAGCTGAGAGGCCGCCGCTTACACATCAATACTTACCATGTTGACCCAGATTATCATTCTCATTATGACTTTAAGCTGCGGGTGCCCCGTAATATTAGTCTGGATATCTCTACTGTCAATGATGGTAATGTGACGGTGAGAAATGTGGAGGGGAAGGACATTCAGTTGCACAACGTGAATGGAGATGTTACTGCTAAACAGATTAGTGGTCTTACTGAAGCCAATACCGTCAATGGTGAGATAGAAGTGAGCTATACACAAAAACCTACTGCTGATGCCGAGTTCCATACCATCAACGGAGACATTAATGTGATCTGTCCGGCTAATCTGAACGCCGATGTACGCTTCAAAAGCATGAACGGAGATTTGTATACCAATTATGAAGATGTACAGACCAAGCCGGGCATTGAGCAGGCAAGTTCGGAGAGAGGAGACAAAAAAATGTACCGTCTGGATAAGTCCACAGTCTTGCAAATCAATAAGGGTGGGCCACTCCTTGATTTCAATGTGTTAAACGGAAATGTATATGTTAAAAAGTACTGATATGAGACTGATCAAAGTTGTATTGATTGCCCTGCTGACTTATTTATTAGCCATTGGACTGGCCAATGCGCAGGAGCAGATCGCTATCCCCCTCAGCCGTCCCGGTGAGCCCGGTCAGTTGGAAGTGCAAATGGTAAGAGGCTCTATCAGTATACAGAGTTACGATGGACAGGAAGTAGTGGTACGCATCATCGGTGGACAGAAAAAAGCGACCAAAGAAGACAGTAAAAATGGCATGCGCAGGATTTCAGGCCCTAGTTTCGGACTGGAGGCTACCGAACAGGACAACGAGGTGCGCATTGATGCTGGTCCGCCCAATCAAATGTCTAATCTGGAGATCCTTGTCCCCGCCAACTTTTCTGTAAATGCCGGAACGGTGAACGACGGCAATATCAGTATCAGCGGCTTAAGTGGAGAGATGGAAGTGAGCAATGTCAATGGAGACATACGCCTGGAAGGCATACGAGGCTCTGCCGTAGCCAGCACGGTCAATGGGGATGTAAAAGTAGAATTTCTGGAAGTAACTCCCGATACACCTATGGCTTTCAGCAGCCTCAACGGAGATATAGATGTGGGCTTTCCGGCCAGCACCAAACTTACTGCCCAGATGAAAACATTGAATGGAGAAATCTACACCGATTTTGATATCAATGTAAATGCTTCGGGAAGTGTGGATAAGCGAAAAGAGAATGGGGTATACAAAGTCACAGTGGACAAAAGTATTATGGGTGACATCAATGGTGGTGGGCCTAAAATGATTTTCAAAAACCACAATGGCAATATCTACATCCGTAAGCAGTAAACATTTAGAGCATCATGAGCTATGAGGTTCATGATGCTTGATTTTAATCAATACCCTTCCTTTAAGTAAGAAGATGGATAAAGCTCAGTATTAGGACTAGCATAGAGATAAGAATCATTCTCAACAATGATAGCCTTATATTTATACAGCATTTTCTGCGACTTCTTCCGTATCAATAGTAAAGGTAGACCCACTGTTATCGTGGAAATAGAAAACTGGTTGACTTCACTATCCAGCGAGGGTTTATTACCATGCACAGCCAGGTTATTGATCTGATCAACCACAAACCTACCTACACCAACAATCACCAGTGCGGCTCCCAGCGTCTGATGAAAGGCATGCTGCCTGAAATAGATTCTGTCAATTTCGTAGATAGATAAAGTATCATCGTAAGTAATTATGGCAGAGTCGGATATATCCCGTATGTAAGTAGAGACCTTCTCGCTGTTGCCTTTGTATTTAAAAGAAAAAGCCTGCCCGGGATTGAAACGAGCAACTACCTCATTATACTTGAGCACAACTAACTGTCGCTGCCCATAACTAATATGACTGAGAAGCAGAAAGCTCAGGAATAATAAGCATAGCTTTAAGGGATATTTTTTCAAGTGTTTGCTATTAATTGGCTCATTTAAAATACTACTGATAAATTTTCATTCAAAAATATTTACCTATTTTTAATATTTTTCCAAACTCTGGATACCACACCTCCGGATTAAAACGCGCTTAGTTTTGTTAAATTAGCAAATCCAGAAGGTAATATTCTAATTTAGCTGAAAAAATATCTGCTACTACTTCTCCGTTTACTAGAGTAGTTTTTTAATCATAATTTTATATTATTTTATCAAGTTCAAAATTAATTGCGCTGACTTGATTAGCGAGGTGTTGTTTTGGTCCTTTGAACATTTAGTACCAGAATATCTTTGTATTGTAAAACAAGCTGCATACAGCAAATAAATTGTTTTACCTTTGTGTCTTAACATTTTTGGCCTTGAAATCTGATCCTAAAACTTCTCTATTTTCTAAAGAATCTCAATGGTTTCATCAGTTGTACATGCAGGCTCCGGTGGCTATAGGTATTTATATTGGCAAAGAACACATCATTGAGATGGCCAACCCTGCCATGTGCGAAATCTGGGAACGTCGTCCTGAGCAGGTGATAAACAAACCACTTTTTGAAGCTTTACCGGAAGTTTCCAAACAGGGTTTCGAAGAAATACTAGCCAATGTACTTCGTACCGGAGAACCTTTTTCAGGAGAAGAACTACCTGCTACCTTAGAAAGAGGCGGAAAAATGAATCTCTGCTATTTCAATATTCTCTATAAGCCACTTCGCGACGCTGAGGGTAATATTTCAGGGATTATCCAGACCGCCACGGAAGTTACTGAGTTGGTAAAAGCTCGACAAATGGCAGAGCGGAATGAAGAAATATTAAAGCTGTCTCTGGAAGCCGGAAAAATGGGAACCTGGTACATAGATTTCGTACAGAACTACACTACACGTTCGTCCGGGTATGAAAATATCTTCGGTTACAAAGAATTGCTGCCCGACTGGGGGCCAGAAAAATTCTGGGAACATGTGTTGGAAGAAGACCAGGAAACTGCCCGTCAAGCTTTTGAAGAGGCCAAAAAAAACGGCCTATTGAACTATGAGGTAAGAATCAGGTGGCCGGATCAGAGTATTCACTGGATTCAGGCAAAAGGCAAAACTTCTTTCAATCTCAAAGGACAGGCAGTAAGTATGTCGGGCATCATCACAGACATTACTGAACAGAAAGAGGCTGCTGAAAGTGAAAGGCTGGCGGCGATGGAGGAAGCTGCACAAAAGGAAGAAAAAAGGCAAAATGAAGCGCTGAAAGAGCTTTTCATGAACATTCCTGCACTTATTGCTACTATGAATGGTCCTGATCATGTATTTGATTTGGTAAACCCTATGTACCAACAATTCTTTCAGGATCGCCAGCTACAAGGTCTGCCTCTGGTGGAGGCAATTCCTGAACTCAAAGGGCAAGAGCTATTAAATATCATCAATCATGTTTACCAAAGTGGAGAGACTTACATTGGTAATGAAGTAGCGGTTCCTCTTGATCCTAAAAGAACCGGCCAACTTAGTGATCACTATTTTACTTTTGTCTATCAGGCTATACGTAACACCGAAGATAATATATCAGGAGTACTGGTATTTGCCTTTGAAGTGTCTGAGCAAATTAACGCCCGTAAACGGGCCGAAAGAAGTGAAGAGAGCCTTCGTATCGCCTTAGGTGCTGGCGAGATGGGTACCTGGAATCTTGATCTGGAGAGTGGGAAGTTTTCGCACTCTCTTCAACATGACTATATTTTTGGCTATCAAGAACAGCTACCCGATTGGAAACTTGAAGACTTGATCCAACACATACTCCCCAAAGAAAGAGAGTATGTAAAAGAGCAATTTGAGTTGGCTAAATCATCAGGGCAAATAGCACTGGAAACTCAGATACGAACTGCCAAACAGGAAGATCACTGGATTGCCATCAAGGGTAAAACTTTTTATGAAGGTGAGCAGGCTTTACGTATGGCCGGAGTGGTGATGGACATTACCGAGATCAAGCAGAAAAACCTGGAACTGGAGAGGATTAATACTGATCTGGATAATTTTGTATACACTGCTTCTCATGACCTTAGAGCCCCTATTACTAATCTGGAAGGCCTTATGATGGCCATTCGCGGAACTATACTTGCTAAAACTGATAAACGAGAGAAACTACTGCTTGACATGATGGATACTTCCATTGGTAAGCTCAACAAAACCATAACCGACCTGGTGGAGTTTACCAGAATGCAGCATGAAAATGCCCTTGCTTCTCGTGAGCTGGTTAGTTTTGAGGAAATTTTTGAAGAGGTAAAGCCTGATGTCCAGCATTTAATTGATCAGGTTCAACCGGAAATTAAGCTTAACTTTCAGGTTCCTACCATTAATTATAAAAGACCTAACCTCAGAAGCATTGTTTATAACTTATTCTCAAATGCTGTAAAATACTATGCAGCGGAACGTGCTCCTGTAATTGAAATTAATACATATAAGGAGGATGGAGTCGTGGTTTTATCTGTAAAAGATAATGGCCTGGGCCTAAGTACCGAACAACAGCAGAAACTATTCCAAATGTTTAAGCGGCTTCATACCCATGTAGAAGGCACTGGCATCGGATTATATACGATCAAACGGATTATAGAGAGCAATGGTGGTAGTCTGAAAGTAAGGAGCAGACAAGGCGAGGGAAGTGAATTTATAGTACATTTTTTGAGCATATGACGGTGATCAAATGTTTTTTAATGAACAAAGTAAGTAATGCAAGGGATAGATAGTGTTTTGTTGGTAGATGATGATCCTATCACCAATTATATCAATCAGCTGCTGCTGGAAAGAATGGGGTTTAGTGAAGATCAAATAATGGTAACTACTGATGGGGAGGAAGCTGTAGAAATTGTAAACCATACCCTGGAAAAGCTCCAGAAGAACAAGACCATATTATTATTTTTTCTGGATATCAATATGCCTGCCTTGGATGGGTTTGAAGTACTGGATGCATTGAATGAAGCAGGAATCTCCTCCTCACAAGTCGTGGTGTACCTTTTGACAAGCTCTAAAAGTGCTAAAGACCTGCAGAAAGCCTCTCACTATGATATCCGCGGATTTATTGATAAGCCTCTTAAAGAAGAAAGTGTAAAAGCTATTATAGATAAGCTAAATCCTTCTTAGAGCATGTTTAAATTTTGAAAAGAGCAGGTCAGGACGTAAACTTTGGGTCAACCAAAACTCAAAAGTTTATGCAAA